>NZ_CAKKTL010000009.1:13898-26855 GCF_920664355.1 Protofrankia sp. CiP1_Cm_nod2 | reverse complement strand
CCTGCGGCTGGGCCTGGCCCCGGCCGCTGAGCCGGCCGCGCGCCAGGCCGGAGACGTCACGATCACGCTTGTCGCGCACGGCGGCGCTTTTCGTGCGTCCGCGGGCTGTCAGGCCCGCGCCGCCCAGGCGTCCGTTGCTATCTGTAATCATCTGTTACGTTAATCCTAATTCAGGAACAGTACGGTACTGTTTTGGAACGTGGTCGGCGGCGGGAGGGGGTCACGACCATGGCGGTGTCGGCACGCCTGGGTGGCGCCGTACGTGGGCGTCCCCGCGACGAAGCCCGTGAGCAGGCCATTCTGCACGCCGCGCTCGAGCTGCTCACCGAGGTCGGCTACGAGCGCATGAGCATGGTCGCCGTCGCGGCCCGGGCTCGGGCGAGCAAGGCGACGATCTACCGGCGCTGGGCGGGCAAGGACGAGCTCGTCGTCGAGGCGATCCGTCGCCAGGCGGTCGACGACGTCGTCATCGCGGACACCGGCAGCCTGCGCGGCGACATGATCGATATCATCCGTCAGAAGGTCAGGCGCCTGGCCGACGGCGGTGCCGCCCTGATGGCCGGTGTCGTGCTGGCCATGCGCGACTCCGCGGCCCTGGCGGCGGCGCTGCGGGCCCAGATGCTCGGGGACGGGCGTGGTCTGGCCGCCCTCATCGTGCAGCGGGCCGTCGACCGGGGTGAGCCGTGTTCGCCGACAGCCGTCGGCGTCTTCAACGAGCTGGTTCCCGCTGCGATCTTCTTCCGCCTCCTGATCACCGGTGAGGCCCTGGACGATGCGTTCATTCATCATCTGGTCGACGACATCCTGTTGCCGCTGATGACAGTGGGCCGCTGAATGTTCCCGGGCATGCACGGCACGCCGGCGCCGCGGCGGAAACATGATCGAACCTTTTTCACCGTATTGACGCACAGGCGGCACCGGCCGTCGGCGGCGTGCGGGAAACCACGCGCGCAACCGTGCGGGAGGCGAAGAGGACATCATCCCGCCGCCGGTTCCGGCCGGAGCGGGGCGGCGTTCGGCCCGGCCGCCCAGGCCGAGGCCCTGATCGCGGGATACACGACCGCGTTCATGTGGAGCGCGGTAATATTTTTCGCCGCGTTCCTCGTGATCCTCTTCCTGCTGCGCGCCGGCCGGGGCGAACTGCCGGCCGACGGGGTGCCGGTTCACACCGTGTAACGGGCGGCGCGACTGTTGGAAAGCGCCGGGGTACTGACCGCTGTATACGGCCGGCACTTCGTGGTACACCCAATGCGGGCGAGACGACAACGAGACGACATCGCTTCCGGAGATCCAAAGGTAGCGTGATCGTGTTCTTTTCCGCGCTGCCGGCGGCACCATCCCCGGATCATCAGGGTCCCCGGACCATCAGGAGGGCATGTGACCAGCACGGCGGACGGTACCGGTCTGGACGCTGTCGGTACTGACAGCGTCGGTACCGACGAGCTCAGCCTGGAGCGCGAACTCGACCAGTTGCTGGCGGTGGAGCGTTTCGACCCACCGCCCGGTTTCGTCTCCCGCTGGTACCAGGCTTCCGACGCCGCCGCGGCCGCCGCCGATCCGGTGGCCTTCTGGGCGGAGCGGGCCCGCACCCTGCTGGACTGGGACACGCCGTTCACAACCACGCTGGACGACAGCAACCCGCCCTTCTACCGCTGGTTCAGCGATGGCCGGCTCAACGTCTCGGCGAACTGCCTGGACCGGCACGTGGCCGCCGGCCGCGGGGACAAGGTCGCCTTCCACTGGGTCGGCGAGGAGGGCGAACGCCGCCGGGTGACCTACTCCGACCTGCTGGCCGACACCCAGCGGCTGGCCAACGGGCTCAAGGAGCTGGGGGTCGGCAAGGGTGACGTCGTGGGGATCTTCCTCCCGATGATCCCCGAGGTCGCGGTGGCGATGCTGGCCTGCGCCCGTATCGGCGCGGTGCACAACGTCGTCTTCGGTGGCTTCGCCCCGTCCGCCGTGCGCGAGCGGATGGAGGTCTCCGACGCCAAGGTCCTGATCACCGTGGACGGCGCCCGCCGCAAGGGCCGCACCGCCCCTGTCAAGGAGGCCGTGGACGCCGAGCTGGGCGATCTGAAGGCCTTGGAGCACATCGTGGTGGTCCGTTCCACCGGGATCGCGGCGCCGATCCGCGAGGGCCGGGACGTCTGGTACCACGAGCTGCTCGAGCGGGCCGACCCGGTGTGCCCGCCGGAGCCGCTGGACGCCGAGCATCCGCTGTTCATCCTGTACAGCTCCGGTTCCACGGCCAAGCCCAAGGGCATCCTGCACACCACCGGGGGGTACCTGACCGGGGCGACGTACACCCACCGGCTGGTCTTCGACCTCGACGCGGACTCCGACGTCTACTGGTGCTCGGCGGACGTCGGCTGGATCACCGGCCACTCCTACATCGTCTACGGGCCGTTGTCCAACGGCGCGACCAGTGTGATGTTCGAGGGTGCCCCGGACTATCCCGACCGGGACATCTGGTGGAAGATCATCGAAGAGTTCAAGGTCACCATCTTCTACACCGCTCCGACCGCCATCCGGACCTGCATCAAGTGGGGCCCGCAGTACCCGGGCCGGCACGACCTCTCCTCGCTGCGGCTGCTCGGCACGGTGGGGGAGCCGATCAACCCCAAGGCGTGGCTGTGGTACCACAAGGTGATCGGCGGCGGCCGCTGCCCCATCGTCGACACCTGGTGGCAGACCGAGACCGGCGCCATCCTGATCTCCCCGTTGCCCGGCGTGACGCCGACCAAGCCGGGCTCGGCCACCACGCCGCTGCCGGGGATCTTCCCCGCCCTGCTGTCCGAGGACGGCAAACCGGTGACCGAGGGCACCGGCATCCTGGTGATCACCAAGCCGTGGCCGTCCATGCTGCGCACCCTCTACCGGGACGACGAGCGGTACGTGCAGACGTACTTCTCCCGGTTCGGCCGGGACGTGTACGTCGTCGGCGACGCCGCCAGGCTGGACGCGGACGGCTACTTCTGGATCATCGGCCGGATCGACGACGTGATCAACGTGTCCGGGCACCGGCTGTCGACCGCCGAGGTCGAGTCGGCGATCGTCTCGCACGAGTCGGTGGCGGAGGCCGCGGTCGTGGCCCAGTCCGACGAGCACACCGGCCAGGCCATCGTGGCCTTTGTCACGCTCACCGGCAACCAGCTCGGCGACGACGCCACCGTCGCCGAGCTGCGCGAGCACGTCGCCACCCGGATCGGCAAGCTCGCCCGGCCCAAGCGGGTGATCTGGGCGGACGACCTGCCCAAGACCCGGTCCGGGAAGATCATGAGGCGGCTGCTGCGGGACATCGCCGAGGGGCGCGAGCTCGGGGACGTCACGACGCTGCGGGATCCGGACGTGATGGCCGCCCTGGCAGGCAAGATCGCCCAAGCCGGCCCGGACGACTGATGAGGCCACCGGCCGGATCATCCGCCTCCGGTCGCGAGCCCCCCGGTGGGAGAAGCCCGTCCGAGCTGTCTAGGCTGACCATTTCGTGAGAGCCCTTCGACGCTTCACCGTCCGCGCGCAGCTCCCCGAGCAGCTTCACCCGCTCGGGGAGCTCGTCCTCAACCTCCGCTGGTCGTGGCACCCGGAGACGCTGGATCTCTTCGAGTCGGTCGATCCCGAGCTGTGGCGCACCTGCAAGGGAGATCCGGTGCGCCTTCTCGGCGAGGTCGACCATGAGCGCCTCGAAAGCCTCGCAGCCGACCGCCGCTTCGTCCGCCGCCTTGACGACGCCGCTGACGACCTGCACGAATACCTGACCGCGCCGCGCTGGTACCAGTCGCTGCCCGACGCCCCGCGCGCGATCGCCTACTTCTCGCCGGAGTTCGGCATCACCGAGGTGCTGCCGCAGTACTCCGGCGGCCTCGGCATCCTCGCCGGCGACCATCTCAAGACCGCCAGCGACCTGGGCGTGCCGATCGTGGGGGTGGGCCTGCTCTACCGGGCCGGCTACTTCGTCCAGTCGCTGTCCCGGGACGGCTGGCAGCAGGAACGCTATCCCGGCATCGACCCGCACGGCCTGCCGCTGACCCAGCTCACCGACGCCGCCGACGACCCCGTGAAGATCACGCTCGGGCTGCCCGACGGGCGCACCCTGCACGCCCAGATCTGGAAGGCGCAGGTCGGCCGGGTGCCGCTGCTGCTGCTCGACTCCGACGTCGAGGACAACCAGCCGGCCGAGCGGGGCGTGACCGACCGGCTCTACGGCGGCGGCACCGACCACCGCCTGCTCCAGGAGATGCTGCTGGGCATCGGCGGGGTGCGGGCGCTGCGGGCCTACTCGGCGGTGTCCGGCGCCCCGGAGCCGGAGGTGTTCCACACCAACGAGGGCCATGCCGGCTTCCTCGGCCTGGAGCGCATCCGGGAGCTGACCGCGACCGGCCTGAGCTTCGACGAGGCGTTGGAGGCGACTCGGGCCGGGACGCTGTTCACCACCCACACCCCGGTGCCGGCCGGGATCGACCGGTTCCCCCGCGACCTGGTGGCCCGCCACTTCGGCGCGGACAACGTCTGGCCCGGCGTGCCCGTCGAGCGGGTGCTCGAGCTCGGCGCCGAGTCCGACCCGAACGTGTTCAACATGGCGCACATGGGCCTGCGGCTGGCCCAGCGCTCCAACGGGGTCTCCCAGCTGCACGGGATCGTCAGCCGGGAGATGTTCGCCGGCCTGTGGCCGGGCTTCGACCCCGACGAGGTCGCGATCGGCTCGGTCACCAACGGTGTTCACGCGGCCACCTGGGTGTCCCGGAACGTGATCGAACTGGCCGACCGGGAGCTTGGCCCGTCCCCCCTCGACGACGGGGGCGAGGGCTTCGCCAAGATCTCCCAGATCTCCGACGAGGCGGTCTGGGCGACCCGCCGTGAGCTGCGGGAACGCCTCGTCGCCGAGGTCCGCCGCCGGCTGCGGGCGTCCTGGCTGCAGCGCGGCGCCGCCCCCGGCGAGCTGGACTGGGTCGACGGCGTGTTTGACCCGGGAATCCTCACGATCGGGTTCGCCCGCCGGGTGCCCTCCTACAAGCGGCTGACCCTGATGCTGCGCGACCCCGAGCGGCTGACCCGGCTGCTGCTGCACCCGCAGCGCCCGGTCCAGCTGGTCATCGCCGGCAAGGCGCACCCGGCCGACGACGGCGGCAAGCAGCTCGTCCAGCAGATCGTGCAGTTCTCCGACAACCCGGAGGTCCGCCACCGCATCGTGTTCCTGCCGGACTACGACATCGGCATGGCACGCTTCCTCTACTCCGGGTCGGACGTGTGGCTGAACAACCCCCTGCGCCCGCTGGAGGCGTGCGGCACCTCGGGGATGAAGGCCGCGCTCAACGGCTGTCTCAACCTCTCCATCCGGGACGGCTGGTGGGACGAGATGTTCGACGGCCGTAACGGCTGGGCGATCCCCACCGCGGACGGCGTGGAGGATCCCGAGCGCCGGGACGCCATCGAGTCGGCCGCCCTCTACGACCTGCTGGAGAACGCGGTCGCCGCGCGTTTCTACGACGTCGCCGGCGTGGGCACGCCGCCGCGTGACTGGACGTCGATGGTCAAGCACACCCTGTCGACCCTCGGGCCGCAGGTGCTCGCCACCCGGATGGTGCGCGAGTACGTCGAGCGCTACTACGTCCCCGCCGCCGCCTCGGCGCGGGCGGCCTCGGCGGACGGCGCGCACGGGGCCCGGGACCTGGCGGCGTGGAAGGAGCGGGTCCGGGCGGCCTGGCCCGGGGTGCGGGTGGTCAACGTCGACTCGGCCGGTCTCGGCGACACCCCGCAGGTCGGCCAGTCGCTGGTGGTCCGTGCCACGGTCGAGCTCGGTGGTCTGGAGCTGGCGGACGTGGAGGTCGAGGCGTCCTACGGGCGCATCGACGAGTCCGACCGGCTGCTGGGCCCGGCCACCCTGCCGCTGGCCCATGTCGGCCCCGGCGAGGGCGGTGGCCTGCGCTTCGAGGGCACCATCCCGCTGCGGCGGACGGGTTCCTTCGGCTACACCGTCCGGGTGCTGCCACGGCACCCCCTGCTCGCCTCACCGGCCGAACTCGGCCTGGTGGCGAACCCCGACTGAACGATCTCCGTCGGCTCCGTCGGCTCCGGCCGCCGGAGCCGACGAGCAGGCCGGCACAGGGCCGCGCTGGCCTGCTCATTCGTTCACTCGATGCGTTCATCCGGGTGCCCTACGCACGCGTCGCGCCCTGCGGAACATGCCAACAATCCAACAAACATGCTAATTCCAAGATCGATTAGTATATTTGTTGGCTGGGAGGAGGGTTCCGTGCGTAGCTTTGCCGATCTTGACCGGCTACTTGATCATGTTCCGTCACGAGTTGTCAAGCACCTGAGTGCCATCGATCGTGGAGCCGGTTCCGAGCAGCTCTTCCGCATCCAGATGCCCGGCCTGCTCGACCAGCTCGCGGACCGGGCTCGGGTGCTGAGTGTGACAGCATCCTCGGCGATCGAAGGCGTGACCGTTGACAGTCCGGAACGGGCCGAGCGGATCATCCGCGGTCAGGTCGGCGGACTGCGGACCAGGGACGAACGGGAACTCGCCGGTTACCGGGACGCGCTCGACTACGTCTACCGTGAGGACTTCTCCCCGGTCAACCCGGGGCTTCTGCTGCATGTCCACCGCCTGCTCTTCCGGCGCACCCAGGGGAGCGGGGGCGCGCTGAAGGCCCAGGACAACCTCGTCGTGGACCGGGCCGCGGACGGAACGGTGACTCCGCGTTTCGTCCCGGTACCCGCGTCCGAGACCGAGTACTTTCTGGCCGAGCTGACCAGTCGTTACTCGATCGCGCGCAACAAAAATGATCACCATTCGGTTCTGCTGGTGGGCCTGTTCGCGCTGGATTTTCTCGTGATTCATCCCTTTGAGGACGGCAACGGCCGAGTGGCACGTATCATCTCGAATGCGCTGCTGCTCGACTGTGGCTACCAGATGTGCCGATATATCAGCCTTGAGAAGATTATTTCCGACAGTGCCGAAGAATACTATTCGTCCCTTCTCGCGTCCACGCATGGGTGGCATGGCAGCCAGCATGATCCGTGGCCTTGGCTCGAGTACTTCTCGGCGACCGTCGCGACCGCCTACTCCATCTTCGCGGACCGGGCGGCGGCTGGGCGTTCGGGCGTCAGCAAGCAGGACAGGGTTCGCGACCACATTCTGTGGCACGCTCCCCGCCGCTTCCGTCTCGACAACGTGCGTACGGCGCTGCCGGGAGTCAGCGACCAGACGATCCGCATCGCGCTGAACGCGCTGCGGGACGAAGGCCATGTGATCAGCAGCGGAGCTGGCCGGGCGGCATTCTGGACCCGTCTCGACCGGCCCGTGCCCCCCTCCGGGTAGACGCGAAGGTGCCGTGTGTCCCGCGGGACATGCCAACAATTCAACAAACATGCTAATTTCAAGATCGATTAGTATATTTATCAGTGTCGAGTGGCCTGGCCTCGGGCGGATGGCGGGCGCATCCGCTTGATCTCGATCATCGTCGCGGCATGGCACCGCGCGACCGCGTCAGCCGGGATGCCAGCCCCGCCGATCTCATTGGGTTCACAGGCTGTACGTCTGGCGCCTTGCTTGTACGGAGCGATGGCCTGTTGTACGTTCGATCTATGACCGTGTCGCCTGAAATGAGCGTCTCCGAGGCACGGGAGAGCCTGGCTGCGATCATCGATCAGGTCCGCGCCGACCACCAGCCGGTCTATCTCTCCCGTCGCGGGCGGCGGGTCGCCGCCGTCATCGACGCCGACGACCTGGACCGCATCCTCGCCTTGGCCGAGGACATGGCTGACATCCGCGAAGCCGAGCGAGCCCGTGAGGAAATGGCAGCCACCGGGCAGACACCCGTTCCCTGGGACGAGGTGAAGGCCGATCTCGGCCTGGAATGAGATATACGGTCACCATTGCTCCGGCCGCGTTCCGCCGGTTACGCAAACTCGACCCCGTCGCGCGACGCCGCGTGCAGGCTGTGATCGACCTGCTCGCCGACGACCCTCGTCCGCCAGCCGCCCGGCAGCTGGTCGGCGGCGGCGGTGAATGGCGCGTACGTACCGGCGACTACCGCGTTGTGTATGACATCCAGGACAAAGAGCTGATTATCCTAGTCGTCGCTGTCGGTCATCGCCGAGATGTCTATCGTTGATGTTCATCTGGCTTGCTCATGCGGTGGCGCGTAGGAGGAGGACGGCGCGGCCGGCGACGGGTAGGTGTTCGCCTGCGTCGAGGGGCCGGGACAGGGTGTCGAGGGTGGCGGGGAAGCCGGCGAGGTCGTCCGCGCTGGTGTCGAGCAGCAGCGTGTAGGTGGATGCCCATGGCTGGCCTGGCAGGACGATGGTCACCGGGTCGGTGTCCGGGTGCAGGATGAGCAGGAAGCTGTCGCCGGTGGCCGCGGTGCCGTCCGGCGCGTGCCAGCCGAGGGCTGTTCCGCTCAGGTGGGCGACGAGGGTGCGGACGTGCGGGGAGTTCCAGTCCGCGTCCGACATGACCGCGCCGTCCGGGCGGAACCAGGTGATGTCCGCGAGTGCCTCGGTGGTGGAGGGGCCGCCGTGGAAGAACGTCCGCCGGCACAGCGTCGGGGAGCGGCGCCGCAGCGCGATCAGGCCGCTGACCAGCGGCAGCAGCATCGGGTCGGGCCCGGCCGGGTCGGGTGCGGCTGGGCCGTCGGCGGGTGCCGGGCTGTCCGCGGGTGCCGGGCTGTCCGCGGGTGCCGGGCCGTCGGCGGGTGCCGGGCTGTCCGCGCTGGGGGTGTCGGCGGGCCGGGCGCGGCCGGGGGAGTGGCGGTCGGGGAGGGGGCCGTCCGGCGCCGGGGCGGTGCGGGTGGGCCAGCGCAGCCACGAGATGGCGTTGTCCTGGCAGTAGGCGTTGTTGTTGCCGCCCTGGGAACGGCCGGACTCGTCCCCGGCGAGCAGCATCGGTACCCCCGCCGACAGCAGCAGGGTCGCCAGCAGCGAGCGGCGGACCAGCCGCCGGCAGGCCAGCACGGCCGGGTCGTCGCTGGGGCCCTCCGCCCCGAAGTTCGCCGAGTT
Organism: Protofrankia sp. CiP1_Cm_nod2; assembly: GCF_920664355.1. Lineage (NCBI taxonomy): Bacteria > Bacillati > Actinomycetota > Actinomycetes > Frankiales > Frankiaceae > Protofrankia > Protofrankia sp. CiP1_Cm_nod2. The sequence goes on along the minus strand of NZ_CAKKTL010000009.1, from coordinate 17,855 downwards.
GCCGTGGTCGTCGCCGTCGCGGTTGTCCTCGCCGTTGGCCTCGTTGTGCTTGTGGTCGTAGGAGACGAGGTCGGCGAGGGTGAAGCCGTCGTGCGCGGTGACGAAGTTCACCGACGCCCACGGCCGGCGTCCCGAATGGTAGTAAAGATCGCTGGAGCCGGTGATCCGGTAGCCCAGGTCGGCGACGGTGGAGGCGCCGCGGGTCCATGCCGCGCGCACGGTGTCCCGGTAGCGGCCGTTCCACTCCGCCCATGGCGCCGGGAACGCGCCCACCTGGTAGCCGCCCCAGCCGACGTCCCAGGGCTCGGCGATGAGCTTGACGGTGGACAGCAGCGGGTCGGCGTGGATGGCGGTCAGCAGCGGTGCCGCCGGGTCGAAGCCGTCGGGGCTGCGCGCGAGCGCCGTCGCCAGGTCGAAGCGGAACCCGTCCACGCCCATCTCGGTGACCCAGTAGCGCAGCGAGTCCGTGATCATCTTCACCACGTGCGGGGATGCGGTGTTCACCGTGTTGCCGCAGCCGGTGACGTCCCGGTAGCGGCGCGGGTCGCCCGGGTCCACCCGGTAGTAGGTCGCGTTGTCCAGGCCGCGCAGCGACAGGGTGGGGCCGTGCTCGTCGCCTTCGGCGGTGTGGTTGAACACCACGTCGAGGATGACCTCTATCCCGGCCGCGTGTAACGCGCCCGCCATCTCCTGGAACTCGGCCACCGGGTTGTCCGTGGCCGCGTAGCCCGGGTGCGGGGCGAAGAAGCCCACGGTGTTGTAGCCCCAGTAGTTGGTCAGGCCGCGCTGGGACAGCGCCGGCTCCGGGACGTGCGCGTGGACGGGGAGCAGCTCCACCGCGGTGACGCCGAGCGCGCGCAGATGGTCGATGACCGCCGGGTGGGCCAGGCCCGCGTAGGTGCCGCGCCGCGCCGGCGGGACGTCCGGATGCGTCCGGGTGAACCCCTTCACGTGCAGTTCGTAGATGACCGTCTCGGGCCAGGGGATGGCCGGGCGCTTCCCGGTCGGGCGGCGGCGGCCGTCGACCACCACGCACATCGGGACGAAGGGTGCGGAGTCGTTCCCGTCGGGGCCTGCCGCGTACGGGTCGGCCTCCTCGAAACCGTGGATCGCGGGGTTCGGGACGAGGGAACCGGTCAGCATCCGCGCATAGGGGTCGACGAGCAGTTTGGCCGGATTGTGGCGCAGGCCGCGTTCGGGGGCGTAGGGCCCGTGCGCCCGCAGCCCGTAACGCTGGCCCGGTCCGGCTCCGGGCAGGTAGCCGTACCAGATCCCGCCGTTCCGTTCGGGCAGCCGGTGGCGGCTCTCCCGGCCCCGGGCGTCGAACAGGCAGATCTCGACCGCGTCCGCGCTCGGGGCCGCCACCGCGACGTTGACGCCCCGGCCGTCCCAGTGGACCCCCAGCGGCTCGGGGGACCCGGGCAGCACGGGCCCGGGCCGGGCTGTGCCGGGCCGGGGCACGCCGGGCCGGGAAGGGCGGGGCCGGTCGGCGCCGGGCTGATCGGCGCCGGACTGGTCGATGTTGTCACGAACGTGGAACCGTGGCGTCACCTCCGTGACGGTAGCCGTGGCATGTTACCGGCGCCCGATTCCGGTGACTGCCGTCCGGTTACTCCCGCCGACGGGCGGCGACTGTGAGTGAACGGCACCGCGGACGCCGGGGCCGGGCCGCCGGCCGCGGGCGCCGGGCCAGCGAGGCTGGGGCGGCATGGCTGGATCATCCGGAGCAGGAGCGACACCGCCCGGTCCGGCAGGATCGGATCATCATCCGATGACGGGGGCCGGGCCGTCATGGCCACCGGACGCGCCGCCGCCGCCAAAAGGTGTCGGGAACGTAATCGCCGCGTATCCGTGAAGATCGAGTCGCCAGGGCTTAGGCTGCCTGAATCAGGGGCGCCGTCGGGACGTCACGGGCCCGGCACGGGTATCAGCGGATGACGGTCGGCCAACGGCGGGGCGACGGACGTGCCGTACGCCGCCGGGAGCCGGGAATGATCGAGGAGGTCGGTCGGTGGCGGTCGTGGGGTTCGACGTCGACGGCGGTATTGGCACGATCAGGCTGGATCGGCCCCCGATGAACGTCATCAACAGCGAGGTCACCGCCGGGCTGCGCGCGGCGGCCGACGAGGCGACCAGACGGGCGGACGTGCGGGCGGTCATCATCTACGGCGGCCCGAAGGTGTTCGCGGCCGGGGCCGACGTCAAGGAGATGGCTCCGCTGGACCCCGCGGAGATCCTGACGTGGGTGACCGACCTGACCACCACGTTTGAGGCGGTGGCCCGGATCCCGAAGCCGGTGGTGGCCGCGGTGACCGGCTACGCCCTCGGCGGCGGCCTGGAGCTCGCCCTGACCGCCGACTTCCGGGTCTTCGGGGACAACGTCAAGGCGGGGCAGCCCGAGATCCTGCTCGGCATCATCCCGGGCGCGGGCGGGACGCAGCGGCTGCCGCGCCTGGTCGGGGTGGCGAAGGCCAAGGACCTGATCTTCACCGGCCGGCAGGTCCGGGCCACCGAGGCCAAGGAGATCGGCCTCGCCGACCGGGTGGTCGCCCCCGACGACGTCTACACCGAGGCGCGCTCCCTCGTCGCCCGGTTCGTCGACGGGCCGGCGGTCGCGCTGCGGGCGGCCAAGCGGGCGATCGACGACGGCCTGGACGGCGGGCTGTCCGAGGGGCTGCGGCTGGAGACGGCGCTGTTCGCCGGCCTGTTCGGCACGCAGGACAGGCGCATCGGCATGGACGCCTTCGTCGAGCGCGGTCCCGGCAAGGCTGACTTCGTCGGCCGCTGAACACCATGGACGACGCCAAGGACGTGGCCAAGGACGTGGCCCGGGCGGACCAGGCGGGTGGGACGGACCAGGCGCCTGAGGCGCCTGAGGCGCCTGGGGCGGGCCGGGCGGCCGGGCCGTCGGCGTCCGAGATCCAGGCGGCGTGGAGCGACCCCAAACAAGCGAACATCATCTACCACGACGCCGAGGCCGGCTCCTACGACGCCAAGTGGTCGATCTCGTTCGACGACCGCTGTATCGACTACGCCCGGGACAGGTTCGTCACCATCGCGGGTAGGGCCGGCTGGCCCTACCCGAACGCCCTGGAGATCGGCGCGGGCACCGGGTTCTTCCTGCTCAACCTGGTGCAGGCCGGGGTGGTCGCCCGCGACGGGGCGCACGTCAGCGACATCAGCCCCGGGATGGTCGCCACCGCCACCCGCAACGCCGCGAGCCTGGGCCTGACGGTGGCGGGCCGGGTCGCCGACGCCGAGTCCGTCCCGTACCCGGACGCGAGTTTCGACCTGGTGGTGGGGCACGCCGTCCTGCACCACATCCCGGACGTCGAGCGGGCGCTGCGGGAGGTGCTGCGGGTGCTGCGGCCGGGTGGGCGGTTCGTGTTCGCGGGGGAGCCGACCCGCTACGGCGACGTGGTGGCCCGCCGGCTGTCGCGGGCGACCTGGTGGGCGACCACCCGGGCGACCAGGCTGCCGATGCTGCGCGGCTGGGCCCGGCCGGCCGGGGAGCTCGCGGCCAGCTCCGCCGCGCACGCCCTGGAGTCCGTGGTGGACCTGCACACCTTCGTCCCGGCGGAGCTGGCCGCGATGGCGCGCCGGGCCGGCGCGGCCGAGGTGAAGGTGCGCACGGAGGAGCTCACCGCGGCCTGGTTCGGCTGGCCGGTGCGCACCTTCGAGTGCGCCGTCGCCGAGCCGAAGCTCGGCTTCGGCTACCGGATGCGCGTCTACCGGACCTGGCAGCGCCTTGCCGCCTTCGACGCCCGGTACGCTTCCCGGGTGGTGCCCGCGGGCCTTTTCTACAATGCTCTCGTCACCGGTGTCCGGGCACCGGACGGGCGTCTGTGAGAATACTCGGCCGCCGCCGGTACGGGGATCCCCGGCAGGGGCGTTTCCTGACGTTCTCCACGGTGCGCTGGATCGCCCGCCACCGGGCCTGGACGCCTTTCTACCTGC
>NZ_CAKKTL010000009.1:11536-13528 GCF_920664355.1 Protofrankia sp. CiP1_Cm_nod2 | reverse complement strand
GCCGGTACTGGCGGTTCGCGCTGTTTCGGCTGCGATATCCGCAGGTGGTGACGGAGGGTTTCGTTTTTCTCGGGAAGAACGTGGCCGTCGAGGGGCGCCCCGGTTACGGGCGGATCGTGCTGGGCCGCTGGGTGCACCTCGGCGACAACAGCCGGATCCGTTGCCACGAGGGGAACCTGCGTATCGGCGACAAATGCGTCCTCGGCCGGAACGGCACCATCAACTGTTATCTCGACGTCGAAATCGGCGCAAAATCAATGATCGCGGACGATGTGTACATCATAGATTTCGACCACGTGTTCGACGACATTCACGTGCCCATCAAGGACCAGGGCATCGTGAAGTCCCCGGTGCGGATCGGCGCGGACGTGTGGATCGGCACCAAGGTCACCGTGCTGCGCGGGAGCCGTGTCGGTTCGGGGTCGGTGGTCGCCGCGGGCGCCGTGGTGAACGCCGACATCGCGCCGATGTCGGTCGCGGTGGGTGTCCCCGTCCGCGTCGTGCGTAACCGGATGGCGGACTATCAGGCGGCCGAGGCGAAGCGGGCGGCCCTGGCCGACATCGCCCGCAAGACGGCCGCGGCCGCCGCCGAGGTCGTCGCGGCCCGCGCCGAGGCCGGTCGTCCCCGTCAGGGGTGACCCGCCCTGGTGACCGTCGGACCGGCGGCCGGCCCGGTGGCGGATCCGGCGATCGGCATAATGATCGACAGGACGGCCGACATCATGTCGGGAAGTCGACTTCGTCACCACCGGGGGCGGGGCTTTCGCGGCCTTCCGGCGGGCTCTATTATGTCGTCTGACGTCCCGCTTCGATCGACAATATGACGATCAGCCGGCATGGCGGTCGACATGGCGGTCGACAAAGTGGCCGACAACAGCAGCCCGAGCGGGTGTCCCGAGAGGTTGAGGATGGCCGAAGCCGACGACATCGTAAACATCCGGAAGCTGCCGGTGGATTTCACCAAAACGATCCGACAGGTTGCCGACCGGCCAGAAAAAAGCGGGCGTGTCCGGTTGCCGGGGCTCGACCCCGACGCCTTTCGGCATCCTCTCGACCGGCGGGCCACCCGTACGCTGCAGCGGATTCCCGGGTTCGACCGGGCGGTGGCGAAATACATCGAATGGGGCGTGGAGCGCGGCCACTACGTGGAGCACACGGCGTCCAGCGTGAAAGTGGGGCCGAACCAGCTCCCGGAGATCTACGCGATCCTGCGCGAGGCGTGCGCGATCCTGGACGTCCCGGAGCCCGAGCTCTACGTCCGGCGCGGCCCGGTCGACGCCTACACCGCCGGGCACACCCGCCCCTACGTGGTGCTGTTCACCGACCTGCTCGACATCATGGACACCGACGAGCTGCTGGCCGTGATCGCGCACGAGCTCGGCCACGTCAAGTGCGGCCACATCCTCTACGGGACGATGGCCCGCATCGTCGGCGGCGCCATGGGCGCGGGGGTGGCCCGCGGGGCGGGCGCCGTCATCGGCAACGCCGCATCCTTCGGGCTGGGCGCGGGCCTGGCGGCCTGGGCCCGCAAGGCGGAGCTGACCGCCGACCGGGCGGCCATGCTCGCCGTCCAGGATCCCGGCCCGTGTGTCCGGATGATGATGAAGCTCGCCGGCGGCGCGGCCCGCTGGCTGGACCAGATGAACCCCGACGCCTTCCTCGAGCAGGCCCGGATGCTCGACGACATGGTCGAGCAGAGCCCCCTCGCCTGGTTGCACCGGCTGCGGATCCGCGCCACCGGAACCCACCCGCTCGCGGTCGAGCGTGCCCGCTACTTCGACGAGTGGCTGCACGAGGACGAGCCCCGGAAGATCCTGGAGGGCATCTACGCCGTGCGGGCCGGCAGCCGGCACTGCCTGACCTGCGCGACACCGCCGCGTCCGACCGAGAACTTCTGCGCGTCCTGCGGCACCGGTCTCGCCGTCTGGACGGCCGCCGGCTGACCCGGCCCGGCCGGACGCTTCACCGCACGCCGGGGGGCTGGCGCACGCC
>NZ_CAKKTL010000009.1:0-11169 GCF_920664355.1 Protofrankia sp. CiP1_Cm_nod2 | reverse complement strand
GGGGGCTCAGCGCAGGGCGAGGTCGACCACGAGCGGCCGGTGGTCGCTGCCGATCTCGTCGCCCACCTGGTAGCCGGTGACGGCGAACCGCGGCGACGCCAGCACGTGGTCGATCCGCAGCAGCGGTGGCAGCACCAGATGGTTGGCGTTCCAGGTCGGGGCCCAGCCGGCGTGGGCCACGTCGTGGGCGTCCCGCAGCCGCTCGTCGAGCAGGCGCGCGAACGGCCGGTGGTCGCGGGTGGCGTTGAAGTCACCGGCGAGCACCACCGGGACGCGGGCCAGGGCGGCCTCCGCCCGCAGGGTGTCGAGCTGCTGCCGCCACCGGGTGGCGTACTCGCGGCTCGTCGGTGACACCGTGTGGACGGCGAAGAGCCGGAACTGCCGGGTGGCGTCCACCCGGACCGTCATGCGCAGCGACGGCAGGTCACCGACCAGCGGCAGCTCCGCCTGGACGAGCGGGAACCGGGAGAACACCGCCACCCCGAACGGATCCGGCCGGGGATGCGCCTCCCGGTAGGCGTAGCCGGCCAGCGCGCCGGACTTCGTCACCGCGTCCAGGGTGAGCGGGGTGACCTCCTCCAGCACGACGATGTCGGGCCGGAGGCGGGTGATCTGGGCACCGAGCCGCCCGGCGTCGCCGTTGGTGTACAGCAGGTTGGACGTCATGATCCGCACCTTCGCCGCGTCGGCGGGGACGGCCTCGGGCTTCCCCGGCCACAGCTCGGGCACGGTGAAGGCCAGATGGGCGATGACGGCCAGCAGCGAGACGATCAGCAGCCGGTTGCGCCGCAGCGCGAAGGCGGCCGCCAGCGCCATGTAGGCGGGCAGGTACTCGACCGGGGCGAACGCGTTGATCCCCGAGTACGGCCAGCTCAGCGCGTCGTCCAGATGGAGCAGCCGGCCCGCGGTGATGATCACGAGCGTCCCGGCGACCACCCAGGAAAGAAAGATCGTCAGGGTGCGTGGCGGTATCACGGCGGTGGCGCGGCCCTTCGCCCCCGGCCGCTCCGGTTCGCCAGGGAACACGGGCAGGTCGGAACCGCTCTCCGGATGCGGGGAGGTCATGACAACAGGTTGCCGGTAGGGACAGCCGCCGCGGCCACCAGGGTCGGACGCGGATCCGACAGTGGGCCCAACCACACCCCAGCACCGCGGCCGACCGCATGGTGCCAGCACGGCCGGCTTCCGCGCCCTTCCCGCCGCCGGCGTGACAGCGGCAGGCATCTCCATGGCAGGAGTGTGAGAGCCGAGGTGTGGGCGGGGCGCACGACGCGGAAGTGACGGTGGTCGAGAGTGGCTACCTGGTCTGTTCCGAGTCGTTCGCTGAGAGCGATGACGCTGGCATCGGTGCCGCCGAGTGGGAGGCCGCGGTATCGACCGGCGAGTTCCCGGATGCGGGTCCAGTCGGTATGGGTGAGGGTCTCGACGGTGAGGGCATCGTCGATGATGGCGGTGTAGAGGGCAAGCTCCGCCGTAGGGCCGAGTTCGCGATTGATCAGATAGGCCGCTTCGGCGATCACGAGGGGCGAGGTGACGAGCGGGCTGTCTGTTCGCTCGAGGAGCTGCGCGCAGGCGGTGTGGTGGGGGTCGTTGCGGTCCGCGGCCGCGACGATGACTCCGGTGTCGACGAGCAGCACCCCTGGTGTCAGTCCCGCCCGAAGCCGTCGGCCAGAAGCTCGTCGATGCGAGGGGTGATGCCCGAGTGGGATGCGCCTACGCCGACGAAGGCGAGCCTGCGGCGGGCCGAGGTCTCAGCCGGAGGGAGCTGGGCGGCGAGGTCGGCGATGACGTCGACGACATGGGTGCCACGCCGTTCGGCCTCGGCGGTGAGGCGGCGGACGAGCTCGTCGGGCAGGTCGAGCGTGATGCTCATGCGCCGATTCTACGTCCCCAGGGCTGTTGATCTGGTTCGTCCAAGTAGCCCTCGCGGTGGATCCGCGGTGGCATGTAACCGGCTCAGGCCCATGGTTGTCGAGCTGGGTTGATCATCAGGGGCGGGGGCTTCTGTCCGCATCGCGTTCTACAGCTCCACAGCCCGGTCAGGCTCTGGTGAGCTGGCGGGCGTCCAGGGCTGGGAAGGGGTGGTCCAGGGTGTGGTAGTGGCGGGCGAGCCTGGTGGCGGCGAGGCGGTCGCCGGCCTGGACGGCGTCGGCCAGCGCGTCGAAACGTCCCGCGTGCGTGTAGGCCCGGGATCTGGCGTAGTCCGCGGCGCTGTCGTGGGTGACGCAGAACGCCCAGTCGCTGGCGCCGGTGAGGAACGCCTCCCGGGCCAGCTGGTCGAGGACGTCGTCACGCCGGGCCGGGTGGGCGGCGGCGGTCACGACCTCGACCAGCCGGCCGTTCACCTCGGCGGCGAGCTTGGTCAGGTCGGTCACGTCCGCCCAGACGTGGAAGTCCTTGCCGAGCCCCCAGGAGCCCGCCGGCAGGTCGCGGGCGCCCTCGACGTGCCCGGCCGCGGCCGCCCGCGACAGCGTCGTCACCTGGATGCCGGCGTCGGGCAGCAGCGTGAGCAGCGCCTCCAGGAACGCCGGCCCCTCGTGCCAGTGGTGGCCGAACAGTTCGGTGTCGAAGGCGCACACGACCAGCGCGCGGCGGCCGCCCCTGGCCTCGGCCAGCTCGGTCAGCCGCCGCCGCAGCACACCGACGAAGCGCGCGGCGTCGTCGGCGGCGGCCCGGCGGGCGGCGGCGGGCTCGTAGGGCGCCTTGCGCCCGGGGGGCGTGTCCACCGAGGTCACCCGGGCCACCCGCAGGCCGCTGCCGTGGTCGAAGGTGTGGAAGTCGCGGTACCACCCGCCCCCGGGATAGCCGGCGGTGGGCGACCACACCTCATAGGAGACGCCGAGGTCGCGGGGGAAGGCCAGCACCCCGCTGCCGGCGACGTCGTAGGCGCCGGCGGTCTCACCGCCGACGGTCGGGCCGTCCACCACGAAGTGGGTCACGCCCGCGGCGGCGTAGTGGCGTTCCAGCCCCGGCCGGTAGGCGCACTCCGGGGCCCAGATCCCGCCGGGCCGGGTGCCGAGACGCAGGGCCGCGTCGTCGAGGCCGGCGCCGAGCTGGGCCAGGACGATCCGCTCGTCCAGCAGCGGCAGCACCGGATGGGACGCCGGCCCGCCGAGCAGTTCGACGACCCCGGCGTCGGCCAGGCGGCGCAGCAGCGGTGACGCCCCGTGCCGCCAGCGGCCCTCGACGGCGTGCCGGGCGGCGGTGGCCAGCGCGCCCTCGTAGCCCGCGCCGGGCACGCCGTCCACCAGCGCGCCCTGTGTCCGAAGCTGCCAGTCCGCCGTCCATCTGGCCAGTTCGGACAGGCAGTACGGGTCGTCCAGCATGGCGGCCAGCACGGGTGTGACACCGAGGGTGAGCACGTCGTGGTGGCCGGCGTCGGCGAGGCGTTCGAGCAGGTCGACCAGGGGCAGGTAGGCGCCGGTCCACGCCTGGTACAGCCATTCCTCGCCGACCGGCCACGCGCCGGCGTGCGCGACCCACGGCAGATGGCTGTGCAGCACCAGACAGAACGTCCCGACCGGCGCGGCCGGCGTCCGGGCAGGCTGGCTCATGGCCGGCGGTAGGCGACCACGGCCAGGTCGAGGCTGGCGGTGATCGGGGTGTCGGCGGTGTCCGGGTGCAGGGCGAAGTCGTCGATGCCGGTACGGCGGACCCGCTCGGCCAGCGCGGCGGACCACTGCGGGTAGGGGCGGGCGAGCTGGGCGTCCACGATCGCGCCGTTGCGGCGCTCCCACGCCCGCAGCCGTGGCGCGTGCCACACGCCCCACCGGCGGGTGACCACGAAATGCTCCTCGAGGAGGGCCGTGAGCTCGTCCGGGGCCAGCTCCCGGGTGTGGTACGGATTCGCGGGGGTGTCGAGCCCCGGGGAGAAGGTCAGCCGGTTCGGGGTCGTCAGCACCAGCGTCCCAGCCGGGCGCAGCACCCGGGCGCACTCGGCCAGGAACGCCTCCTGATCGTGGAGATGCTCGATGACCTGCAGGTTCGCGATGACCTCGGCGGTGGCGTCGGCGAACGGCAGCCGCTGGAGATCGGCACGGACGGGGATGGTGGCGGGATAGGCGCGCCGGACGTGCTCGACGACGTCGGCGTCGGCGTCGACCGCGACGACCCGGGAGGCCGACCTCGCCAGCATCGCCGCGCCGTACCCCTCACCGCAGCCCGCCTCGACGACCACGGCCCCGGTGGTGAAGGGCGCGAACGCGGCGTAGGCCGCCTCATGCCGTTTGAACCAGTACCGCTCGAACCACACCCCCGGCACGGTCCGCTCCCCGAAGACCGCCCAGGCAAGCAGCGTGTTCTGATCGTCGGACGTGGGGTCGGCCTCGACGCCCTGGTGGGGCCCGTCGTCGTGGCGAGCCTCGACGTCGCGGCGGGGTTCAGCGGTGCGCTGGGGCTCAGCGGTGTGGCGGGGCGTCGTCGCCGGCTCATGCCTGACCATGAAACCCGACCTTACGCACTGGTAACCACTACGTGTCGACGACCCCCCACGCACAGCAAAAGGTGTGATGTATATGACGCATTGCAGGAACAATATGGAGATGTAACGCGCCCGGATGCCGCCGCGCGCCCGCGTGGCCCGCTACCGGGCCCGGTCGCCACGCGGAACGCGGTCGTCTGCGATGCCCGGCCGTACGGCCGGCGCCGGTCAAGCGGTGGGCGCTGGCCGTACGGCCGGTGGTGACCGCGCGGGGGAGGCGGGTCAGACGGAGACGGCTGTCGCCGCCACCTTGGTGGGGCGGTCGGGACGGGCCACCAGGGGGGCGGCGTGTTGGCGCCACTCGCGGACGGCGACGATGCCGCCGTGTCGGCTCAGTTCGCGGTCGAGTTCGCGCAGTTTCTCGGTGATCCGGACGGAGTCGAGGGTGCTTGCCAGGTCGACCGCGCGGCGTCCGGCGTCCAGGGCGGCCTCGACGTCCGGGCCGGACCGGCGCAGGTAGGACAGGGCGAGATCCGCCTCGGCGTAGCTGCGGGTGCGGGTGCGGGACGGGAGCTGCCGGGCGCGGGACTCCAGCAGCAGGGGCTCGGCCCGCCGGGCCCGCCCGAGCAGCATGAAGCAGTGGCCCTTGCACTCGGCGATGTCCGCTTCGTTGTAGTGCGCGGACCACGCCGGGCCGTCGCCGCCGTCGGCCCGGTCGAGCGCGGCGTCCATGGCGGACAGCGCCTTGCCGCAGCCGGCCTCGTCGCCGTTGCGGGCCAGGGCCCAGGCGTGCCTGTCGTGCAGCATCACCTGTACCGAGCCGGACGCGACGGTGCGGGAGCGGTCGAGGGCGGCCCTGGCCAGGGCGAGGCTCTGGCGGAGCTGCCCGAGGCACCCGGCCTGGTCGCTCATGACGGAGAGGATCCGGCTGGCCAGCATGGCGTCCCCGGCGTGTTCGGCGAGGCCGAGCGCCTGTATATAGTAGCGTTGTGCCAGTGACTGACGGTCGCAGTCCTGGGCGAGCCAGCCGCTGAACTGGGTCAGCTCGGCCAGCGCGCCGAAGAGGTCGGGGGTGTGCCGGGCCTCCAGCGCGGTCCTGGCCCGGTCGTGTAGGAAGGCGACTACCTGTCCGCGGATCTCGCCGCTGCCGTAGCGGGCGTCGAGTTTGCGGAAGGTGTCGGTCATGTCCCTGATCATCATTGCGGTCGGGGCGGGGGCCGGGGCGGCGTCGTCGACCGTTCTGACGACGCCGGTGAGGCTGGCCAGCACCGAGTCCGCGAAAGCGCTCGCTACGAACGCGCTTCCGTCCTGCAAGAGATCTCGCCTGCGCATGTCGCGTCCTGAAAGTCCGGCGATGGTTCCAAGGGTGCCCGCGGGCTGCTCGGCCACGGTGAGCCCGAAGTCGTCCCCGCGGAATGTCTCACCCCGCCAGCCGAGGTCGGTCGGGGTGATCTGGTAGCCCACCAGCGCCGACATCTCGGCGGCGGCGAGCTCGGCCACCATGGGGTCGCGGGGGCGCATGCCGCGGCGCCAGTGGCCCACTGTGGTCCGTGCCAGCGCGAGCTCGATCCGGCGGTGTCGCCGTGCGCGCTCGTTGACCTGTCGGGCGAAGCGGGTGTCGGAGATCGAGATCTCGGCGAGTAGACGTGCGAACAGTGTCGGGCGGGATCCATCTTTGTCCGATACAGGGTCATTATCCCGAACGAAGCCGATCAGTTCCGGTTTTCTGTTCATTGTGCCCTCGTGGCTCGTATGATTACTTTTCGTGACGGCATGGTGTTTTTGAGGCTCAGGACAGAAAGTAGTGATCCGATCACGGTGCTGGAAGGGGCTGTGCAGAAGTCGGCCCGAATGCACACGCGGGTGCCTTCCGGTGGCAACGTGGACGGGGCATGGTTCGGAGCGCGCCGGCGATCATTGGGCGTGACAACGTTGCCGGTGCGACCATGTCAGGAACAAGCAGACCGATAAAAGTGGCTACGGAGGCCTCGAGGCGTGGTGAACATCGTCGTTACTGTCAAGCAGGTGCCGGACACCTGGGCAGAGAAGAAGCTTGACCCGGTTACCCGGACGATCGATCGCAAAAGTGTGGACAACGTCATAAACGAGATGGACGAGTACGGTGTCGAGGAGGCCCTGAAGATCAAGGAAGCCCATGGTGGCGAGGTGACAGTGGTCACCCTGGGCCCGCAGAAGGCCGTCGAGACCATCCGCAAGGCGCTGTCGATGGGTGCGGACAAGGCCGTGCACATCACCGACGAGCAGCTGGCCGGCTCCGACGCGCTGCAGACGTCCGCCGCGCTCGCGAAAGTTATTTCCACGCTGTCGCCCGACATCGTCATCACCGCCGCCGAGGCCTCCGACGCCCGCGGCGGTGTGCTGGGGGCCCTGCTCGCCGAGCAGCTCGGGCTCCCGCAGCTCACCCAGGCCCGCAAGGTGACCGTCGACCCGGGGGCGGGCACCGTTCGTATCGAGCGCCAGGCCGACAATGGCTACGCTCTGGTGGAAGCGTCCATACCGGCGGTCGTCGGTGTCGTCGAGAAAATCAACCAGCCGCGCTACCCGTCGTTCAAGGGGATCATGGCGGCCAAGAAGAAGCCGCTGACCACCGTGTCCGTCGCCGACGCCGGCCTGGATCCCGCCACGGTCGGGCTCGCCAACGCCGGGTCGGCGGTGGTGGACGCCCAGCCGGCGCCGCCCCGCCAGACCGGGACGATCGTCAAGGACGAGGGCGACGGCGGTACGAAGGCCGCCGAGTTCCTCGTCGCGCAGAAGCTGATCTGAGGGGTCCTTATCCAATGGCTGAGGTTCTGGTACTCGTCGAGCACGCGGACGGCGAGCCGAAGAAGGTCACTGCCGAGCTGCTGACGCTCGCCCGGTCACTGGGCGAGGCGTCCGCGGTCTTCCTCGGCGCTCCCGGCACGTACGCCAAGATCAAGGATTTCCTGGCGGAGTACGGGGCGTCGAAGGTGTACGTCGTCGAGTCCGACGACGTCGTCGACTATGTGGTGGCGCCGGTGGCCGAGGTGCTGGCCAAGCTGGTGACCGACGTCGCACCCGCGGCGGTCCTCACGGCCGCCACCGCGGAGGCGCGGGAGGCCGCCGCGCGCACGGCCGCGAAGACCGGGTCCGGCCTGCTCTGGGACGCGGTCGCCGTCGCGGCGGACCTGACCGCGACCCAGGGCATCTTCGGTGGCTCCACGATCGTCACCTCGAAGGTCACCAAGGGGACGCCGATCCTCGTGGTGCGGCCGAACACCACCGCCCCCGAGGCCGCGCCGACCACCCCGGTGACGCAGAACGTCGACATCACGATCTCGGACGCCGCGAAGTCGGCGAAGATCCTCGACCGGGTGGTCGAGGCCAAGTCGGGCCGTCCCGACCTCACCGAGGCGCAGATCGTGGTCTCCGGCGGCCGTGGCCTCGGCGCCGCCGAGCACTTCGTGCTGGTCGAGAAGCTGGCCGACAGCCTCGGCGCCGCGGTGGGCGCGTCCCGGGCGGCGACCGACGCCGGCTGGTACCCCCACCAGCAGCAGGTCGGCCAGACCGGCAAGACCGTGTCGCCGCAGCTCTACGTCGCGGTCGGCATCTCCGGTGCGATCCAGCACCGGGCCGGGATGCAGACGTCCAAGACGATCGTCGCGATCAACAAGGACCCGGAGGCGCCCATCTTCGAGTTCGCCGACTACGGCATCGTGGGTGACCTGTTCAACGTCGTCCCGCAGCTCACCGAGGCGATCGAGAAGCGCAAGGGGTAGCCGGGCCGCCGCTGTGCGGCATCGTGTCCGCGGACGTCCGGTCGCTGTTCTTCCGCGGACGTCTGACGGCCGGATGTTCCCTCCCTCCCGAGGAACGTCCGGCCGTCGCCGTACGCCTGGCGTGGGCGGCCGGCCGCCAGCCGGAACCGTTCCGAGGACGGCCTGGCGGACCGCCCGTCGGGTACGGGCCCCTACGCCCGGTGGTGCGGTAGGGGTCCGGGCGGCTCGGGCCCCTGTCCGATCCTGTTCCCTGTTCCCTGGGTGCGGCTTCGGGCGATACTGGCCCGGCCTCACTGGCCCGGCGTCCGGTGGGTGACGCTCGGTGGGTGTTGTGGATTCTGTGGGTGTTTCCTGGCTGGAACGCCCTCTTGCCGTCTTCCGTTGTTGCTCCGGCCGGACGGCTTCGCAAAATAACGATCATGTCGGGGTCTGGACTCCCGGCCTATTGTGTGGGCATCCTAATATCTGCCCGTCCAACTATTGGACGGGAAAGTGTGCCCGCCGTTGGTCCGGAGGTTTCGAGGATGGGCGTAGCCAGTCAGTCACCCCTGCACGTCCCGCAGCATCCGGTGCGGGTCGTCACCGTGGCCTCCCTGTTCGACGGCCACGACGCGGCGATCAACATCATGCGCAGGATCCTGCAGTCCCAGGGCGTCGAAGTGATCCACCTCGGCCACGACCGCGGTGTGGAGGAGGTGGTCACGGCCGCGATCCAGGAGGACGCCCAGGCGGTGGCACTGTCGTCCTACCAGGGCGGGCACGTCGAGTACTTCAGCTATCTGGTCCAGCGGCTGCGTGAGCGCGGCGCCGGCCACATCCGGGTGTACGGCGGGGGAGGGGGTGTCATCGTCCCCGACGAGATCGCCCTGCTGCACTCCCGCGGGGTCGCCCGGATCTTCTCGCCGCAGGACGGGCAGCGGCTCGGGCTGCCAGGGATGATCAACATCATTGTCACCGAGTGCGACACCGACCTGACCGCCGACCTGCCGTCGGTGCCGGCAATCGCAGCCGGTGACCAGGGCGCGCTCGCCCGGGCGATCACCGTGTTGCAGGGCGGCGCCTCGCCCGAACTCGCGCGCCAGGTGCGCCAGGCGGCCCGGCCCGGAATCCCGGTGCTGGGCATCACGGGCACGGGCGGATCCGGCAAGTCCTCGCTGACCGACGAGCTGCTGCGCCGGCTGCGCCTCGACCAACAGGACAAGCTGCGCGCCGCCGTGATCGCGGTGGACCCGACCCGCCGCCGCGCCGGCGGCGCACTGCTCGGCGACCGCATCCGGATGAACGTGCTCGGGGACAGCGACGGCCCGTCCAGGATCTTCTTCCGCTCCCTGGCGACCCGGGGTGCCGGCAGCGAGCTGCCCGAACGGATCGGCGACGTGATCGCGGCCTGCCAGGCCGCCGGCTACGACCTGGTCGTGGTCGAGACGCCGGGCATCGGCCAGGGCGACACCGGGATCGTCGACCTGGTGGACGTCTCGCTGTACGTGATGACGCCCGAGTACGGCGCCGCGTCCCAGCTTGAGAAGATCGACATGCTGGACTTCGCCGACGTGGTGGCGATCAACAAGTTCGAGCGGCCCGGGGCCGAGGACGCCCGCCGCGACGTCGGCCGTCAGCTGGTACGCAACCGGGAGGCCTTCGGCTCCTCCTGGGAGGACATGCCGGTGTTCGGGACGAGCGCGGCCCGGTTCAACGACGACGGGGTCACCGCGCTCTACCAGCACCTGATCTCGTTGCTCGCGGCCAAGGGGCTGCCGCTGGCCGCCGGTACGCTGCCGCGGGTGTCGGTCAAGGCGTCCTCGGGGCTGACGAGGGTGCTCCCGGCGTCCCGCGTCCGCTACCTGGCGGAGATCGCCGAGACCGTGCGCTCCTACCACCGGCACAGCACCGAGCAGGTCGAGGCGGCCCGCCGGCGCCAGCACCTGCGCACCGCGCACCAGGAGCTCGCCGCCGCCGGCGACCGGTACGCGGGGCTCGACGCCCTGCTCGAGGGTGCCGAGAAGGGCCTGGATCCCAGCGTGCGCGAGCAGCTGGACGCCTGGCCGGCGACGGTGGCGGAGTACTCCGGCGAGGAGCTCGTCTACACGGTGCGCGGCAAGGAGATCCACACGCCGCTGCGCCGCACGACGCTGTCGGGCACCTCGATACCCCGGGTGGCGCTGCCCCGCACCGGCGACGACGGTGATCTCGTGCGCTTCCTGCGCGCGGAGAACCTGCCCGGCCGGTTCCCGTTCACCGCCGGGGTGTTCCCGTTCAAGCGGGTCGGCGAGGCGCCGGCGCGGATGTTCGCCGGCGAGGGCGACCCGTTCCGCACCAACCGGCGGTTCCACTACCTCTCCCGGGGCTCGGAGGCCACCCGGCTGTCCACGGCGTTCGACTCGGTCACGCTCTACGGCCGGGACCCGGCGCCCCGCCCCGACATCTACGGCAAGATCGGCACGTCCGGGGTCTCGATCGCGACCCTGGACGACATGAAGGAGCTCTACGCCGGCTTCGACCTGTGCTCGCCGACGACGAGCGTCTCCATGACGATCAACGGGCCGGCTCCCGCGATCCTCGCGATGTTCCTCAATGTCGCCATCGACCAGCAGCTGGAGCGGTCCGCCGCCACCGAGGGCCGCGAGCCCACCCCGGCCGAGGCCGCCGAGGTGCGGGCCAGGGCGCTGTCGACCGTGCGCGGCACCGTGCAGGCCGACATCCTCAAGGAGGACCAGGGGCAGAACACCTGCATCTTCTCCACCGAGTTCGCCCTGCGCTGCATGGCCGACGTGCAGGAATGGTTCATCGGCCACAGCGTCCGCAACTTCTACTCCGTGTCGATCTCCGGCTACCACATCGCGGAGGCCGGGGCGAACCCGATCAGCCAGGTCGCCTTCACCCTGGCCAACGGCTTCACCTACGTCGAGGCGTACCTCGCCCGCGGCATGGACATCAACGACTTCGCGCCGAACCTGTCGTTCTTCTTCTCCAACGGTCTGGACGCGGAGTACA
>NZ_CAKKTL010000008.1:26870-44973 GCF_920664355.1 Protofrankia sp. CiP1_Cm_nod2 | reverse complement strand
CCGCTGAGCGGCACCGTCGACGTCGGCAGCGAAAAGTTGCGATTCTGCTATTTGAAGATCGATGTATAAATCCTTACAGTGAGGAAGGACGACCAAGTGACGACTGTACTGGACAGTGGCCCGGCTATTCCGGACGAAATCGCACAAGGAGTTATGCTCGCGGAGTCGCATACCGATGAGAAGGTCTTCTACTCGGCGTACAGGTGGCTTCGTCAGAATAAGCCGGTTGGCCTCGCCAGGCTGGACGGCTTCGATCCTATTTGGCTGGTCACCAAGCATGCCGACATCATGGCGGTCGAAAAGCAGCCCGATCTCTTCACCAGCAGCGTGGAGAATCCCATTCTCAATGATCAGGCGAGCGACGCTTTTATTCGAAGCATTAACAACGGCACCATTCGAGCAATCGACATGGTGGTCTACATGGACCCGCCCGAGCATACCAAGATGAGGAATGTCACGGCACAATGGTTCATGCCGAGGAATCTGCGGACATTTGAAGATCGAATTCGTGGTCTTGCTCGTGAAGCCGTGGATAAACTCATGGCCTCCGACGGCCAGGTCGATATAGTGACAGATTTTGCCCTACGTTTCCCGTTGCATGTCATCATGACTCTTCTCGGCGTGCCAGAAGAGGATGAACCGCGTATGCTGAAGCTCACCCAAGAATTGTTCGGGGGCAACGACCCCGAACGGCAGCGCGAAGAAGTCAAGTTCGCACCAGATGTCGCCGCGCGTATGTGGATGGCAGCCGTCCAGGATTTCTATGCGTATTTCAGTGGTCTTTCCGGGCATCGGCGGTCGCACCCGAAGGACGATCTACTGTCGCTTATCGCCAACGCCAAGGTCGATGGTGAGTACCTTGCCGAGGAGTTGTGCAACGGATACTATCTCGCCATTGCCACGGCCGGTCACGACACAACTTCTTCCACCATTTCGGGCGCACTGCATGCGTTTGCCGAGTTTCCGGACCAGCTTGACAAGGTACGGGCCGACCCGTCATTGATTTCCAGCCTTGTGGACGAGTGTATTCGTTGGGTAGCTCCGGTGAAGCATTTTATGCGCGCTGCCAGCCGGGACACCGAACTGCGCGGTCAGGAAATCAAGAGCGGGGACCGGCTGATGCTGTGCTACCCGTCGGGCAACCGCGACGAGGATGTTTTCGAGAATCCGGATGCGTTTGACATCGCCCGGAAGCCGAACAAGCACATCTCTTTCGGCTATGGCCCGCATATGTGCCTTGGCCAACATGTGGCAAAGATCGAACTGCGGATTCTATTCGAGGAGTTGCTTCCCCGGCTCAAGTCCGTCGAGCTGATAGGTGACCCGAAGCTGGCACAGGCGAACTTTGTGGGTGGGCTGACGAAGCTTCCTGTCCGGTTCACCAAGGCGTAACTTCCCGAGACGTTGTGGGGTTGCGGTGTTGCGGTGGCCATGCCCTGATGCATGGCCACCGCAACACCGCAACTGAGAAGGGACAACTCCCGGCCATGGGAAATGAAAACTCCTCAGGGGCTGTGTTTGGTGATGACCTCCGAAGCCGGGTTGTTATTGTGGGGGCCGGCCATGGTGGTGCTAATGCGGCGTCTTTTCTTCGGCAGAAGAGTTTTGGTGGCGAGGTTGTTTTGATTTGGGAGGACCGCAGCCGAAGCCCGAGATTCCTTGGTTCTGGTCGGATCATTTCAACTTGAAGCTGAAGATGGCTGGTCTTGTCCAGGATGGCGAGGAGGTCATCGCCAGAAATTTCTCGAAGGGCTTTAAGGACGCCTTTTTCATGTTCGGGGCGGAAATGTTGTGGCGGTCGAAACGGTCAATTCTCCTGGTGAATTCATGACAGGTAAGCGGTTCATCGAGAAGAACGCTCGGGTCGATCTTGTCAAGCTTGCTGACAGCTCGATTCCCCTGCGGAGAGTTTTAGTTTGATGATGGAGAAGTAATGCCGAAAATTATTTGTATCAATGACTATGAAGGCTCCCGCTGGGAATTGAATGCTGATTCTGGGTGCACTCTCATGGAAGTCACCGTTAACAACAACGTACCCGGGATCGTGGCTGAATGCGGCGGGAGCTGCTCGTGCGCAACATGCCATGTGTATGTTGACGATCTTTGGCTGGGTAAGCTTGAGGAGGCTACTCAAGAGGAAAAGGATCTGATTGAATTCCTCGATGCTGCTCGCTCGAACTCTCGGTTGTCCTGCCAGATTCTTCTGACCGATGAATTGGATGGTCTGACACTACATATCCCTGAGTCGCAGGAGTAAAAAGGACTGCAAACGTGCGACCTGTGATCTGTTTCAGATCTTTTTCCAGCGTTGGACAGGCGGCGGTGTTTCATGGGTACGAGCTCTGAGGATCGCTGCGTCGCCGGTGTGATGGTCTCGTTTGGCGAAGTTTGTCCTATCGCTGCATGGGTACGTTCAAAAAAGGCTCTTAATATGGGGTGAGGAGGAACGATGACTGAAGTAATCGATTATCATTCACTGTTCATCGGCGGCGACTGGGTCAAGCCAGAGTCGGACAAGACGATCACGGTCGTGTCGGCTAGCACCGAGGAGGTCATCGGCACTGTTCCGGAAGCGTCCGAAAAGGACGTCGACCGCGCGGTCGACGCTGCCAGGGCAGCCTTCGACGATCCGAAGGGATGGTCGACGTGGCCCGTTTCGCAGCGCGCTGAAGCGATGCGGCGCCTCGCCTCGGCCCTCGAAAGCCGGAGTGCGGAGATCGTTCATCGGGTAAGCAGCCAGAACGGGATGCCACTCATAATTGGTCAACAATTGGAGGCGGTATTTCCGGCTGTTCTGCTGAGATACTACGCCGATCTCATCGAGAACGCTTCGTTTGAAGAGAGCCGTCCGGGTCTGTTCGGCGGTAATACCTTGGTACGACGTGAGCCGATCGGTGTCGTCGGTGCGATCGTCCCATGGAATTTTCCGCAGGCGCTTGCGGCCTTCAAATTGGCACCGGCCCTGGCAGCTGGCTGCACCGTGGTTATCAAGCCCTCGCCGGAGACGGTCCTGGACAGTTTTATCTTAGCCGAGGCCATTGCGGAGTCCGGGATTCCACACGGGGTCGTCAATATCGTTCCGGGTGGCCGAGAAATCGGTGCGTTTCTGGTTGCCCACTCAAAGGTAGACAAGATCGCTTTTACCGGATCAACGGCTGCCGGGCGGTCGATCGCAGAAGTTTGTGGACGGCTGCTTCGTCCTGTCACCTTGGAGCTGGGTGGCAAGTCGGCAGCCATCATCCTCGATGACGCGGACCTGGCAGGTAGCCTGGAGAACCTGTTCGGTGCGTGCCTGCTGAACAACGGGCAGGCATGCTACCTGGGTACGCGCGTACTGGCCCCGCGCAGTCGTTATGACGAAATCGTCGACGTCTTTACCGGATTCGTCGGTGCACTCAAAGTTGGCGACCCCCTTGATCCAACGACTCAAGTCGGGCCGCTTGTCAGCGCTCGCCAGCGTGAACGCGTGGAAGGCTACATCGCGAAGGGTAAGAACGACGGCGGACGTGTGACGACGGGTGGCGGACGTCCGAAGGATCGTGACAAGGGCTGGTTCGTCGAGCCGACTGTGTTCGCGGACGTGGACAACAGCACGACGATCGCGCAGGAAGAAATCTTTGGCCCCGTGCTGTCGGTGATTCCCTACGGCGACCTCGACGATGCGATCCGAATCGCTAATGATGTCGACTACGGTCTGGGTGGTTCGGTGTGGACGGCGGATGCCGACCGTGGCCTTGACGTGGCTCGACGAGTCCATACGGGAACGTTCGGGATCAATGCATATCTGCCCGATCCGACCGCGCCATTCGGGGGCATCAAGGCCAGCGGTCTGGGTCGGGAGCTGGGTCCCGAGGGCTTGGCCGCGTATCAGTTGACCAAGTCTGTCTATCTCGACAAGTGATCTTTCTCATGCATATCTGAAAATTCCGAGTAGATTATATTCTCGGTGCCGGCGGCGTCGATCGTCGGCACCGAGAGCCGCCGTTTGACAGAAACCTGGACGGAGCTGCCGTGGGCATCGAGACGGGCGCTGCTCTCGTGGCCGGCCAAATGCCTCGGATATTGTGTTTCAGCGACACCCTTCCGTGCTCTGGTCACGCTCCCACCTATGGCACCCGGCATCTGGCTACTGATCTTCCCTGCCCGGAATCGGCGGGAGAGGCCGACAGCAGGCATGCCGCGACCAGCCTCGCCGAGATCATCTCTGACGGCTGACCGACATGCCGCACAGACGCATCCCAGGCCCACCCTTCGAAGGAATTCCAGAGCCGACCATGAAGACGCTGCGACCGGCGTCTCGCCGCCGGGCCTCGGGATCCGCGTATTTCATCGGGAATCCTGTCCGAAGGAATAGTCGAGACGGTCCCTGATGTGCCGGATGGCCAGTCGTCGGCTCCGGGAGCGAATGCTGATGCTTCATTGGATGGCGGTGATTATCCTGTCGGAGTCTCCGTTGCGGTGCACTTTTATCTTGGTTGTGCGTTGTACCAGTATGAGATCGCCTCGGCACGGTTTGTCATACCAAGTTTGCGAAGAATGTGCTTGACATGCGATTTTACCGTGCCGGCGGAGATGATCAAATGGTCGGAAATCTGACTGTTGGTCTCACCAGCCGCCATCAGCCTGAATACCTCCATTTCACGGCGGGTGAGACCGTAGGCGTCCAGCGCGGTGTGGGCCGTCCAGGATGTGTTCACCGCCCGTCGCACAGACGGAGATAAACCGTCACTTGTGATAGCGATTTCATCACTGAATCCTTCAACGGCGGCATCGATGCTCTCGGATAGTTTTGCGACCTCAGCCTGGATGGCTACGGAGCGCGCGAGCAGGATCGCACGTTCCAACACATAGCCGAAACCTTCTGCGAATAAGTTGAGAAGGTTGCGGTCGAACTCGTCCACATCCCCGCGGTGAAAGTACTGGTCACAGTGTAATAATCCAATTAAATTGCCTTCCGGCATGAGTGCCGCCGCAACATATGAACGGGACAGCGAAGGGCCAACAATCGCCCTGTTCGCCTTGGGATTCTGCTGCGCGTCAGTAACGAGGATGCCATGCTTGCGCCGAACGAGCTCGAATTCCGGGAGTGAAGAAACTAGCTGCTGCGGGTGTTCCTGTCCTGACCGGACGATAGCCTGAGCCCACTCGGGGTCGCCGTCGACATAGGCGGACGCCGGTATCCACACCGATTTGTCAACCATGGAGAGCATGGCTCGGTCAAATCCCATCTCGGCCATGACCTTCGGGCATTTGTTGCTTAGCTGGTCGATTTGTCTGATGTCCCGGAACTGAACCAGTGCCTGCTGCACGGTCTGGGTGGCTTCCGTCCGCTGCATGACCTCTATGCGGCGAACGATATTTTCGGCGCCCCGGATCCGGAGCAGCAGCTGGACTAAATCCTCGGCTGATACCACAGCCTCAACCGCCTCCTTGTCCCCGCTCAGTGCCCGACTCACAGCAGTCCAAGCCGTGCTCAGTGCCTGCATCGCCGCATAGAAATCGTGAATGTCTTCCAACGCTGGCGCGGCGTCGGGCGAAAGAAGACGCTTGGCGCTTTCGATTGTCTCAAGTACGTCGGCGAGCTCCTGTTGGGATAATGCCTCGACCAACCGTGAGCGCCACTTGTGGGCGCGCCTCGAGACGACGGTGGCTGCTTCCGTTGCGACCTTCGGACTATTACTTCTCATTGTATTCGCCGAGTTACTGTTGGTCATATGTATAACTCCAATCTATGTCGGGTTGCTGTACCCATCGCTGTACTGAGACGAACCAGCACATGTATTCTCCTCATCGACCCCGACTGTGACCAGTGTTCTGCCCTACTGTGTCACCGGGTGAGTGGCAGAGTGTCGGCGACCGCGAGATCCTGGCTCTGGCACAAGTTTCGCGAGCGACGCTTTGGATCTTCGCTGGTCGAGGAGTGCGCGTTTGCGGAGCAGGTCGGGGTTGGTTCGCCCATATATCTGATGCTTGAGTGTTTTGATGCGATTGGTCCAGCCTTCCACCGGGCCGGAGTTTCAGGAGAGGGTGAGTCCGGCCGTGACCGCGTCCCAGCCGGTGCGCAGGCCGGAGGCGTATCTGCGGAGTTCAGACAGCGGACTGGCTTCAGCCCACTCGGCCCAGCTCTCGAGCGCGGGAGCACGTGATCCGGTCGAGGTCGGCTCCGACCAGATCACGGTACCCGGATCTCGACCAGTACCGCCTGGAACTGAGGAGCATCCATGTGCTGGCCAGCGATGATGACCGGCCCGGCGGCAGCTGCTGACCCTGCTCACAGGTTGGATGCAGCTTGGTTGTGACTCACCGAGAGGCACGCCTCAAACCATGATCTGTCGGCTCGCTCCCCACCTCTGCGCCAGTGTAGATCAACTTACTGGAGGGTGTCCCTGGGTGACGTAACGCTTGCGCGGAACGGGGGAATCGGCAGTTCTCACAAGATTTTGATCTTGTCGTGAGCGAGTTGGTGGGTTTCGTTCTGAAGTGCATTTTGGTTGGACCTTTGGTAAGTTAAGATTGAAGCTGGCTGTGGGGGCATGTCGGCGGGAGCCATGTGGTGGACTTTTCAGCCGGCTGAAGATCAGGAGGGGATTCGTAGGATGTCCGCCGAGCCAGCCGGGAAATGTGACGACTGGTGCCGGATGGCGAAGGGTGAGTTCCCGGTGGAGCTCCACGCCGCCGACGACGACGGCTGGCCTGGCATCGCTGTCCCGAAAAGGACACGGCAGCCACAGCTTCGAGATTGGCGAGACGGTGTTGTTGATCGAGGATGTCGCCAATTTCGGAGACGCGGCGAACGCGCGAGCATCATCCGCCCTATCGATCTTCGATATGTATCTGACGATCCAGGCCCCGGTCGCCGGTACGCAAGCAGTATACCCTGCCCTGCATCGTCAACGATGACCGCGTCTGTTCCGATGTCATCAGACCTGCTCGGATCATCGCCTTCGCGCGTCGCGATGGCGGCCACCGCGTTGTCGACAAGCGTAAGGTCTGGCTTTCCGAATGCCCTGCTATCCAGGAGGGTTCTGCCGCTGAGACGTCGATGGCACCTGCCTGCTGGGGATCAGCTCGGATCGCGTGGCTGACGAAGCCCGACGCGCCACCGTGCTCACAGTCGAGATCAATCAGTCGAACTCGCCGCGCATGTCCACCACCTGGGGTCATGTCTGAGGCGTTGGCGGCGTTCAAGCAGTGCCGAGCGCCGCACTTCACGGAAAGGTAGGAAAAACAATGGTGACGCTGGGAGGTGTCGACCCAGGTTTCGGCCCGCGGGACGACCTGCGGCACTGGCCGGCCCCGGGCGGGAAGATGCGCGACAGTCTCTTCTGGGAATTGATCATGCCTGAGGAGCGGTTGGGCGTGCAGATATACCTGTATCTCACCGACCGGGGCAAAACCGGCTACAACGTTTCCGTCTGGGGGCCGGGCACCGAACCGGTTGCGCTCAAGCTGGCGAGCGGGAGCGTACCGACCGACATGGACTTCGACAACTTCACGTTCCGGGGCCTCTCTGTCAAACAGCCGGAGCTGCGTCGTACCGCCGAGGTCGTGTTCCGCCACGAGGATCTGACCATCGAATACACCTTTGTAGCGATCCACGATGCGTTCAGCTACCGCTCGAACCCCGATGGCCTGCCCGCCTGGTTCGCGGAGAATCGGCTGGAGCAGACCGGTCGTGTCACGGGCTTCATCGATGTCGGCGGACGCCGGATCGAATGGGACCGGATGGGGCACCGTGACCATTCGTGGGGGAACCGCAACTGGGGGATCCCGCACCATTGGAAGTGGTTTGTCGCGTACACCGAATCCGGCCGGGCCGTGAACGGCTGGATCTGGATCGCCAAGGGTGAGTGGGGGTTCGGAGGCTACGTCGTTAAGGATGGCGTGACCGTTCCCGTCTCGCATATCAAGCACAAGGCTCTTTACAACGGTGACATGACCCAGCGTCGGCTCGATGCCGAACTGGTCGACATCACCGGCGAGAGCACCTCTCTCGTGCTCGACAGCTATGGGGTGGTCAAGCTACCCACCAACGACAAGATGGCTACCGAGATCTGGGAGGCGGCTTGCACCGCGACAATCGATGGTGAAGTCGGCGCCGGACAGTTCGAGACCCACTGGCCGACACCCTACCTACAGCACCTAATTGAGAGCAAAGCATGATCTGAGACTGATCGATTACCGACCGCAAGGCGCTGGAGTATCTGAGAGCCCGCAGCCTGTGCGAAAGGCCTTTGGTGACTTGTTCTCCTCTATCGTCCGCCGAATACCCCGACTGGGAAATGGGCGTGAACCCGGTCCGGGCGAGTGCCTGGTTACTGGTATTTAATATGTGGGGTTGAAGCGCCTGGTGACGGCTACCGGTGGGGGTGGCGCGGGAGTTCCGGGTGGCCCCGAAGAGCGCGAGCCGCTGATACCACGCCTGGGCGGGCGGGAGTGCGGCGGTGTTGCGGTCGGCCGGGCCGCTGTCGCGGTGTCGGCTGGATGATCGGGATCTCGCCCGGTTGGAGGCGATGCTGCGGCGGAGCCGGGCCGTGTCTGCCAGGTCGACCCTTACCGCGACCAACCTGCGCCGGCGCGGTGCCGCCGAGCCCGCCGAGCCCGGCGTGCCCGTCGCGCGCCTGTTCGAAGAAATCCGCGTCCCTCGGATACACCGGCAGCCTCAACCTCCTCTACACGTAGTCAACCAGGGCCGCCTGGAGGGTGATCGGATCGCGCCATCCCCCCACCGCCTCACCTGTTGGATCATGACTTGCCCCGGAGACCTGACCGACAAACAGCGTGTGTATCTCGACGCGCTCCTTGCCATCCGCCCCGAGACGACCGCTCTGACCCGGCTCGTGCGGGCCTTCGCCCAGCTCATGGGGCCGCCCGCCGAGGCAACGATCTCGACTCCTGGATGACCGACGTACGCGCGGTCTACCCGCCCGAACTGGCCCCCTTCCTCAACGGCCTCGGCCAGGACCGCAAGGCCGTCCTGGCCGAGCTCGCCTTCCCTAGAGCAAGAAGGCATCAACACCAAGACCAAGCTGTCCGAACGGCAGATGTACGGCAGAGCGAGCTTCCCGCTCCTACGCCCCACATCCTCCTGGCATAACCTCCCGCATCGTCACCACCGAAAGTGCGACAGAGTCATCGCGCAGACGCTCCCTCACCTGGACGTCTGAGCGATGATCTCCTCCCGAAGGACGCTTTTCATCACTTTTCCACTTGCAGTCATCGGTAATGAGCTAACGAATACTATCTCTTTCGGGACCTTATATCCGGCAATTAGCTCGCGACATTGGGCAATAAGTTGTTCTGCCACCAGGACTGCGTTGGGTTCTGGGACTACGACGGCAACCACGCGCTCGCCCCATTTCGCGTCCGGCAGGCCGATCGCCGCGCAGCGCTGGACGCCGCTGATCTGTTGGAGTGCCTGCTCCACTTCGGTTGAATAAACGTTTTCGCCACCGGTTATGATCATGTCTTTGACGCGATCGACGATGTAGAAGAATCCGTCTGCGTCGCGGTAACCGGCGTCTCCGGTGTGATACCAGCCGTCTCGGAAGGCATGGGCTGTGACATCTGGTTGGTTGTGATAGCCGGTGGTCAGTGACGGCGATCGGAGCAAGAACTCGCCGACCTGCCCATCGGGGACCTCGTTCCCGTCAGAGTCGGCGACTTTGAGCTCGACCAGCGGCAACGGGCTGCCACAGGATTCCAGTTTGATTCCACGCCTGTGCTGGTCAGGCCGTAGGAAGGTGACTCCGGCACAGGTCTCGGTAGCACCGTAGAATTGGATGAAATCGCACGTCATCGCCTGGAGAGCGCGTTTGAGCAGCGAGAGGCCAATGGGTGAGCCGGCATAGACAACGACGCGGACTGACGACAGGTCGGCGGTGGCCGCGTCGGGATGATCGAGCATCATCTGGATCACGGTCGGTATGAGCGGCAGGAGCGTAGGTCGATCATGATGAATGAGTGCAAGTAATTTGCCCGGGTCCGGCATAGAGTAGACGGCAACCGTGGCACCATTGTAGAGCGCTTGCAGGGACAGCCCGACGCCCATCGCATGGAACAGTGGCATAACGGTGAGCATGACGTCCTCAGAGGTGTAGCTGAACGACGGTTCCAGGTGCTCGCACAGACGCAGATAGAGATAGCTCTGGTGCGACAGCTGCACACCCTTGGGTTTTCCAGTGGTGCCGGAGGTATACATGAGGATCGCGGTGTGCCAGGGATTGACGTCGACCGCCTGGTCGTCACTGCTGGCCGCGCTCATCAGCTCGTCCAACGCGGAGCAGCCTGGCCGTGTCGAGTCGTAGCCGATGACGCGGCAGCGCAGTCCGCTGGAAGCGACGGCCTTTTCCGCGACGTCGGCATATTCGTGGTCGGCGAAGAAGAGATCCGGCGACGCGTCCTGAAGTATGGCAACCAGTTCGGGTAAGGCGAGCCGCCAGTTCAGCGGAAGCAGTGCCGCGCCGATTTTGTTGACACCGAACAGAATTTCGAAGTAGTGCGTTGAATTCTTGCCCAAGAGGGCCACCCGGGCACCAGGCACGACATCGGCCGCCGCGACGACATTGGCAATCTGGTTCGACCGGATATCGAGCTGGGACCAGGAGACCGGCCCGTCGGTGCCGATGAGAGCGGGAGCGGCCGGTATTGTGCGTGAGTAGTGCCGCGGGATGTCTCCTAGCGTTCTGATCTCAGAGTAGAGCCACATACCTGCTGTCCTTCCGTAATTGAGATCACTACGCGCTTCACTGGCCATGGAAGCGTGGCGTGCGTTTCTCGACGAAGGCCGTGATGCCTTCGCGTGCGTCACTGGTGGCCGCGGCACGGGCCAGCGCCTGGGCCTCGTCCTCGAGCTGGGCTTCAAGGGGATTGGCGAGTGCGCGGGCGAACAGACGCCGGATCTCGCCGTAGGCTCTCGTGGGACCCTGACCGAGATCGACGGTAGCCTTGTACGCCTCTTCGGCTACCGCGTCGTCGTCGAGCACATGATCCACGAGACCGGTGCGCTTCGCCTCGTCGGCGTCGAGCACTTCACCGAGCAGCAGAAATCGTCGTGCGCGCGCGATGCCCATTCGCGACGCTAACCCGGAGGTCGCACCGAGGTCGCAGGTGAAGCCGATCCGGGCGTAGGCGGCTCCGAAGTGTGCGGATCGCGCGCTGTAGACCAGGTCGCAGTTAGCGATGATCGATACGGCACCGCCCATGGCAGTACCCTGCACGCAGGCGACGATGGGCGCGTCCATCCGCAGGAGCCGGGCCAGTCCCATGTGGAGACCGGATGTGCCGTCACGCACCGTCGCGGAAGCGGCGTCGAGGTCGCGGGAGAACATCCCGATGTCACCTCCGATGCTGAAGAACCGGCCGCGCGACCGCAGGAGGACGACCCGGACATCGCGGCGACTGGCCAACTCGTTTCCGAGGTGACCGAACTCGCGACAGAACGCCGCGCTGAATGGATTTCCGTCGTCGGGGCTGTTTAGCACCACGCTGGCCACGCCGCCGTCGACGGTCAGCTCGAGTGTCTCGTAACCCATTTGAATGCTTTCTAAGGTACGGGTAGTTGCCGCGCTACGGCTTGGATTCGGAGCGGGGCCGGGATCGTCACGCCACGGAGATACCGCCGTTGATGCTGATCGCCTGGCCGGTGATGCGCCGCGCGGCGGGACTGGCGAGGAAGAGCGCCATCGCCGCGAGGTCAGAAGATTCAGCCACACCGAGGTGGGCCATGCTGGTGGCCTTGGCGAACATCTTGGCGCTGAATGGTTCACCGTCGATGAGGGCGGCGCCGGGGGTGCCGGCGATGATCGACGGCGTGAGGAGGTTGATGCGCACACCTTCGCGTTTGACCTCGAGGGCAGCGGCCTTGGAGAACATGACGATGGCGGCCATAGCAGCTCCGATCAGGGTCTCGCCGGGCGTGGCGACCTTGGCCGCGTCGGAGGCAACGTTGATGATCGCTCCGGCTCGTCGTTGACGCATGCTCGGTAGGACGGCGTACATCATGTGCAGTGGCGGTAGGACGACTTCGTCGATGCGCGGCCTGATGTTGTGGATGGGGATGTTGTGGAGCAGCCGCGGTGGTTCGCTTGGCCCCGTGGTGTTGACCAGGACGTCGATGTCGCCCAGGTGCGCGCGGGCGTCCGCTTCGGCTTGGAGGGCGTCGGCCGGGTCGGTCGCGTCGACCTGGATGAAGCTGACGTCGGCAGTGGGTGCTCGGTCGCGAATCGTTTGACATGCCGCTTCACCGCGTTTCAGGTTACGGCCCAGCACGACCACGCGGGCTCCGTGTTCTGCGAACTGTGCGCCGGTTTCGAGCCCGACGCCCGTGGTACCGCCGAGAACGGCGACGCCGTAGTCAGAGATCGACTTGCTGCTCATAGGTGTTGGCTGCTCCTGCGCGTGTGGTGGTGAAAGGTCCTCATGGCCTGTCCGCCGCCACTTCGGCGAGAACCGCAGGGCTTGACGAGCGGTGGAAACCGTCGTAGAGCTGGTTGTTGCGGACCGGTTGTAGCTCCCACCAGCCGCGCCGGGCGTTGGGGGCACCGCCGTCGACGCGGATGCAGGAGCCGGTGATGAAGCTTGCTGCCGGCGAGAGGAGGAAGACGATGGCCGCCGAGACTTCCGACTCGGTTCCGAATCGTTGTAGCGGGATGCCAGGGGTGACGTCGTTCTGGATGAACTCGGTATCCTTGGCATCGTAGGTGTCCAAACCACTGGACGCGATTGAGCCCGGGGCGACGGTGTTCACGCGTACACCCGACTCCGCCCATTCAGTGGCGGCGCACTCGGTCAATGTGAACATGCCGCCGCGGGACGCGGCAGAGTGCGAGAAGTGGGGCCAGCCGTGCCAGATATCGGCGATCATGTTGACGATTGTGCCGCCATTGTCAACCATCCAGCGGTTGTAGATCTCGCGCATGACGATGAAACCGCCGGTGAGGTTGGTCCGGACGACCGCGTCGAATCCCTTGGTGGTAATGGTCTTCAGCGGTGCGCGGTACTGCCCGCCGGCGTTGTTGACCAGTCCGTCGATTCGGCCACGGTCAGCCAGGACGGACTCCACCACTTCGATCACGGCGTATTCGTCGCGGATGTCGGCGACGTGAGCGGAGACCGATCCGCCGTCGCTCTCGATCTCCTCCCGGACCCGCCGGAGCTTGTCCTCGGCGCGGCCGACGATGGCAACGTGCGCGCCGAGGTGCGCGAGCTCGTGGGCGGTGCAGCGTCCGATGCCGCTGCCACCTCCGGTGACGACGATGACCTGTCCTTCGAACAAGTCGGGTCGGTATATGGACTCGTACGGCACGTCGGTCTACCCTTCCGCTTCAATGATCGTGTGGTTACTCATCCGCAGCGGTGATGCGGTCGGCATCGCATCTGTCGATAAATTCCTGTTTGCGCTGAACGATCTCCGGGTTGCCCCGTGGTCGAATAGCCGTAGAGGCACTCCAGGCGAAGCTGGTCGGCCAGGGGACACCCCGCTATCGCAGGCCAGCACCGACTCGATGCCGCCGTCGATCACCCATCCGTTGATGGCGTCAATGATCGGCTTCGGAGTGCGAGGCAGTCCGCCGGTGATCAGTCCAGCAAAGCCGGTCCCGAGCGGGCCGCGGCCGAGTTCGGGCCTGGCGTTCAGCCACGGATTCATGTGCGGCTCGAGGTCTGTTCCTGCACAGAAGGTGGTGTCGTCGGCACCGTAAGGATCGCCACGCAGGCATCGGAATCGGTACGGAACTCGACCCATGCCTTGAGGAGCAATTGGTCGGTTTCGTCATCGATCGCGTTATGCACCTCGGGTTGGTTCAGGGTGATGCAGGCGATGCGGTCGTGCTTCTCGTGAAGGACCTTTGCCATCTGATGTGTCTCCCTCGATATCTTCAGGTTGCGTTGCGGCCAGCCTTGTGCCTTGCGATGACGAGCTTCATGATCTGGGCCGTGCCGTCCCCGATCTGCAGCCCGAGCACGTCACGCAGGCGCTGCTCGTAGGGCAACTCGGTGGTGTACGCGGCGTGGCCGTTGATCAGCAGGCAGGTCTGAACGATCTCGAAGGCCAGCTTGGGGCCCCACCACTTGCACATCGCGGCCTCAGCCGTGTGTGGCAACCCCTGATCGTTGAGCCACAGTGTCTTCAGGCACAGCAACCGGCAGGCCTCAAGGTGCGTCTCGGCCTCGGCGAGCGGAAACGATACGCCCTGGTGCGCGGTCAGCGGCCGGCCGAAACTTTGCCGCTCGGACGCCGAGACCCACGTCTCGTCCAATGACTGCCGGGCAACGGCCAGGCACTGCAGACCGATCAGAGCGCGGCTGTAGTCGAAGCCTTGCATCACCTGGACGAATCCTTGGTTCTCCTCGCCCAGCAGGTGGGAGGCGGGTATCTCCACTCGGTCGAAGTGGACGGCTCCGCGACCTGCGCAGCGGCCACCCAGATCCTCGAACTCGCTGGTGGTCACCCCTGGGAGGTCCAGTGGCACGACAAAGGCGCTGACACCACGCGCACCGCTACCGGCTGGCCCGGTCCGTGCCCAGACGACGGCGAAGCCCGCCTGCGTGGCAAAGGTCGTCGAGGTCTTTTCGCCGTCCAGGACGTAGGTATCACCGTGGCGTTGCGCCCGTAGGCGCAATTGCGCGGCATCCGACCCGCCGCCAGGCTCGGTGAGGGCGATGGCCGGGATCGCTTCGCCTACGGTCATGCTCTGTAACCACGGAGCCACGACATCCGCTGCCCCATGGCGCGCGAGGATCGCCCCCGCCAGTGACATGGTGACCATGAGCTGACCGATGTTGTAGTCGGATCGGCACAGTGCTTCGAGGACGAGCCCGGCGGTCACACAGTCGAGCCCCAGACCGCCGTAGGGCTCCGGCAGTTCGACGCAGAAGAATCCCAGGCGACCCATCTCGAGCAGGGTGTCGCGGTCGAAGGAACCTTCCCGCTCTCGTTGCTTGTAGTAAGGGGCCAGCCGTTGCTCACCGAATTGGCGAGCCATCGTGACCAGCGAGTCCTGCTCCGGGGTGACGGAGAAGTTCATCGGTCCAGCTCCGGACACAGCATTGGTTGGAGTCGTCATCGTGTGTGTCACCGCTCACAGCGTGGCTCGTTCCCCACGGTGAATCTCCATACCAGTGGGTGATTTCCATCGCCCAGTAGTATGATTGCGCGAATGATTGAGCCAATACTGGGCGCGAGAGGCCTCGACGGGGAGGTTGCAGGTGGCGCGGCGTGATGATCGCTGGCGGGATGTCGACACCCAGCTGGCGGAACTCCAGGCGTTGCGACGCCAGGCGGCTGTACATCGCTCCTTCGTCGTCGACTCCCTCGGCCCACGCCTCGACGCCCTCGAGCAGGACGTACTGAACCTTTCAGGGCAGTCCGAGCCGCATCCGTCACATGCCCGCCGAATCGTCCTTTTTGCACAGGAACGCCGTGCGATGGAACAGCACGATCTGGTCCTGAGGCAACGCACCGACGCGGCAATCGGCTCCGCCCTGATCCGGTTGCGCGGCATGGCCATGAGTGCGGAGCTGTCCCGGCGAACGCCGGCAGAGCTGCGGGGTGCCTGCGGGTTCACACGAGTCATGATTTCTTCCGTGTCGGGTTCACGCTGGATACCGGACACCGTGCGGATCGATGATCACGCCGACCCCGACGCCGCCGAATTCGACCGCTTTGCACAGGACGGCAACGAGATTCCGCTGTCCCGCCAGATGCTGGAGACCGACATGGTGCGGCATCGCGTTCCGGTCATCGTCCGCGACGCGCGCAACGACCCCCGTACGTTCAAGCCGCTCATTCGGGTCACTCAGAGCGAGTCCTATGTCGCCGCACCGATCATGACCAACCGTCGCGTCATCGGCTTTCTGCATGCCGACCGCATCGGCCAGCCCAGCGAGGTCACCGAGGGTGACCTCGACAGCATCACGTTGTTCGCCTCAGAATTCGGGGTTCTGTTCGAATGCGCGACGTTACGGGAACGTATTGCCGCACAGCGTGCCCAGGTATGCGACGTCCTCGATGATCTCAACGACGAGCTCCGCTCCCTCGCGAACCGCCCCATGAGCCCGGCGGCCATGGACCGAACGTCGTCGCCATGGTCGACCGCGACTCGAGTCGACGATCATCGGCCGTTGCGCGCCGAGCCCCTCACCGACCGGGAACGGCAGGTCCTCGACCTGGTGGCGGCGGGGGCGACCAACCAGTCGATCGCGCGGGAACTGGTGCTCTCCGTGGACACGATCAAGACTCACCTTCGTAGCATCATGCGCAAGCTGCGGGCATCGACGAGAGCCGAAGCGGTGGCCCGCTACCTGCAGCTTCGAGGCCCCGTGGAAGATCGGAAATGACCGGCGGCCAGCCAGGCTCGCGTGGTGTTCGCGAGATCGCGGCGGAGATCGGGCAGCTGGCGAGTCTGGTCGGTGTGCCGGCGGCCGGGCATCAGGCGGGCCCACATGTAAACGACGACAGAGCCGGGATCGATTCCATGATCGGACAGGTGTTGGAAGCGATCATCGCCGATCTTGTCGAAGGCGGCGCTCCCGAACGAACGCAGGTATCAACGCAGATATCCGAGGCGGCGTCTCGAGCGGCCAGCCTGGCAGCCAGGTGGAGCCAGCAATGTGCCAGGTTGAATACCCAGCAGCGTGCGCGGGTCGCAAGTAGCCTGACCCGGCTTCGCTCATGCCGCGATCAGGTGGAGTTGTTTGGCCGGATCTGCCCGGAGGCCGCCCGTGCCTTTGACATCGACCGACTGATGCTCGCCTTCGTCCACGACGGTGAATGGTCGCCATGGGAACGCTACGACGCGCGCCGACGCCGCGATGGAGCCCTGCACCGACTCGATGGCCCAAGCAAGCCGCTCCATGAGTTGCCGGTCGAGTGTCGAGCTGTCGAGTCCCGGGAGTCGGTGTGGATCGGCGAGACAGAGATCGAGTCGGGAGCACTCGGGTACATGCAGGACCCGTTGACCGCCTCGGTGCTCGTCGCACCCCTTGTTGCCGGCGATGACGTGCTGGCCTTACTGTATCTGGCCCTACCTGCGCGCTGGGCCTGGTGTGCTAATGACGTCCGGCCACGGATCGACCAGTTCGTCGCGGCAGTCGGCCGGATGTGCGAACGATCCATTCTCGATCGTCGCCTCAAAATGCAGAGCGCCCGCGTCCAGGAATCCGTCGACGCCGTCCATCGCATCACGGCGGCGCTCGCCACCGACGTCGAACTGGTACGGCTCGTCGGGCGCGACCACGCCGATGCCACCAGTGCGATCGGGCAGCCGCTGGCGGATCTGCGGTCCGAGCTGGACGACAAACTCTCGACACGCGAGCGCGACGTGATGGCCATGCTGCTGACCGGGCAGGACAACGCCAGCATCGGGCGACAGCTCGCGATAGCACCCAACACCGTCAAGTCACACGTCCGCAGTATTCTCCGAAAGGTCGGAGCGGTCAGTCGAGCGGAACTCATCGCGCGCTACTACGGGCTGACGACCGACCGCGCCAAACCGTCGGCCAGATCTCGTTCGTCCACGATGCGCGCTCACAACGTTTAGTGGTGGATTCCTCAAGGCGGGTCTGTTGCGTTCAGCGGAGCCAGGACATGCCAGGCCACTCCGAGCCGCTGATCAGACCGCCAGGGTGAGCTCGGCAAAGAAAACCGACAGCCGTAGGTGCGGGCCAGTAACACAACAGACCCTAGACGACGTCGAAATTCGCCATCATCATGTCCTCGTGTTCCAGGTTGTGACAGTGGAAGACGTACCTGCCGCGGTAGCCGTCGAAGCGCACGAGAATCTCGGCCCGGCCACCGTTGTCGAGGTTGACAGTGTCTTTCCAGCCTCGGTTGAACCGGCCTGGATCTTCTTTCCCGTTCCTGCCAACCACCTGAAAACGAGCGAGGTGGACATGGAAGGGATGCTGGACGTTCTGGGCTCGGATGGTCCATTTTTCGGTCGTTTCCAGCCGTGGTTGGGCGACGCTTGTCCCGGCACTGAACGGTTTGCCGTTCACCGTCCACAGGTCCATGCCGTGCGCTTCCGCACCGCCGCGCGCGAAGACGAACTCGCGTTCGGCGGCGACGTCGTCGGTCGACAGCGCCTCGACGTCGGCGAGCCGG
>NZ_CAKKTL010000008.1:25221-26335 GCF_920664355.1 Protofrankia sp. CiP1_Cm_nod2 | reverse complement strand
CCGCGAACGCGCATGTCCAGGTGGCCCTCGGCAACGGACGTGACGAAGCCGAACTTCTCGTACACGCCCTGGACGCCGCTGGAAACCGTGGCGACGTTCACCCGCCGTGACATGCCGTCCAGCGCCTGGCGGAGAAGCCGGCCCATGTGGCCACGCCGGCGGAAGGAGGGTTGGATCTCCACCCCGCCGATACCCTCGGCGTCGACGGCCACGGCGCCGAACCGCCACCGGAAGGAATGCACCTCCAACTCGCCGACGGGCGTGTCCTGGTTTGCCACCAGCCGGCAGTAGCGCACGGACCGGTTACCCGCACCCGACTCGATCGTCTCCGTGTAGCGCAGACCGGGTTCCAGCACGACGTCGACCACCGGGTGCATGTCCCGAATGTCTTCCCCCCGGCTAGATCACACAAGGCGGGTTGGCCAACCATCCCGCCACTTGGCCGCTCCGAGCGGTGGATCGTGGTTGTTGGTCAGCGTCAGGACGCCGGATGTGGCTGAGATGTGGCTGGTGTCGTTCAGGGTCTGCGGCCGTGGAAGGTGTGGCGCAGGTCGTTCACCCAGGCGTCGGGGTTCTCCCAGGGGATGAAGTGGCCGCCGTGGTCGTGGGCGTTGACGTTGACGTGGTTGAACCAGCCGGCCTGCGGGCCGGTCGTGAACGCCTGGACCCGCTCGGCGGCGGTGTGGATGCCGGGCGGGTTCTCGTAGGTGACGAGGGTGAGGCCGACCGGGGCCTGCACGGCCGGGGTGCGGTCGTGGGCGGGGGTCCAGGGGTAGCGGTTGGCGTTGGCGTAGTAACGCATCGAGGTGGCGATGGAGTTGTTCACCCAGTAGATCGTGGCGTGGGTGAGCAGGTCGTCCGTGGTGAAGACGGACTCGAGGTCGCCGTCGTTGTCGCTCCAGGCGTTCCAGCGCTCCAGGAGCCAGGCGAGCAGTCCGGCGGGTGAGTCGCTCAGGGCGTGGGCCAGGGTGGCGCCGTCGAGCATGTGCACGGCGAGGTGGGACGCCGAGCGACGGTCGAGTTCGATGATGCGGGCGCGGACGTCGGCGGGCTGGTCGTCGGTGAGGGGCCGGTTGCGGGCGAAGTCCCAGGCGCGGGGGCCGGTGAAGAAGTC
>NZ_CAKKTL010000008.1:22376-24820 GCF_920664355.1 Protofrankia sp. CiP1_Cm_nod2 | reverse complement strand
GGTCGATCACCTTCGACCAGTGCCAGAACGTCCACGGCCAGCCGTGGGTGAGGATCAACGGGATCGGGCGGGGGCCGCGGCCGGGCCTGCGCAGGAAGTGCACCGGGACACCGGCGACGCTCGCCTGGTAGTGCTCGTAGGCGTTGATGGCGGCCTCGGCCTGGCGCCAGTCATAGCCGTCCCGCCAGTAGGCGACCAGCTCACGCAGATAGCTGTCCGGGACGCCGTAGGACCAGTCCCCGTTCCCCTCGTCCAGCGGCGGACGGGTCCGTGTGAGACGGGCGTGCAGGTCATCGAGGACGTCGTCGGACACATGGATCGGGGCGGGCTCCAGGGGGAAGGCGTGCGGGGTGGTCATCGCGTGGTTCCTTACTGGACAGGGGGAAGCGGCCCCGTCGGGCTGGTGGGTGGTTGGGCGGCGAACCGGCATCCGCAGAGCCAGCGGGTGTACCGGCTGCGCAGCTACCTGTTCTGCGCGCTGTGTGGGGGGCGGATGCTCGGGAAGTCCGTCCGGAACACCCCCTACTACGTGTGTTCACCGAAGAAGGGCTACAACCCGCCGGGTCATCCTGCCATCTCCAGCTTCTGGATCCGGGAGGAGGCGCTGCTGGCCGGCCTGGGTAGTTTCCGCGCCGAGCGGGTCTTCGGCCGCTACCGGCATGATCTCCTTGGTGCCCATCTGGACGGCGTCGCCGCCGCCCGGCAGGAGGAACGTGACCGGCGGTTGGTCGCCCTGCGCACGGCTCTCACCGAGACCGAGAGCAGGAGGCAGCGGCGGCTGCTGACCACGTTGGAAACGCGGGATGGTCCTACCGGGGCGGTGTTCTCCCGCGTGCAGCAGCGGATCGCGGATGCCCTGGGCTCCGCAGGGAAGACGGTCGTGCGAAGCACGACCTCGAGGGTCCGGGGGCCGCCCCCCGGGCAGATATCGCGGCCCCGGCAAAGCCGATCAGAGATCGGCGAGCACGACAAGCCAGCGCGTGCCCCCGGTGGGATTCGAACCCACACTGTCGGTGGTTTGAGCACCGTCTCTCTGCCGTTGGAGTACAGGGGCCGGCAGTCACGGTCCGCGGACGCTGGGTCTTGAAGTTGCTGGCGAACCGGTCAATATGCAGGTAGAGCTTCCTCCATGACTGTAGCCGGGTAAGGTGCGGATCGACCGGCCGCCCCACGCCGCGGCGAGTCAACAGTGTGATCCTAGCCCTGCGAGCCCAGGAGTCCGACTCGATGAGCCAGCCATCCTCGACCCCCCGCCGGGTGCTGATCGCCGAGGACGAGGCGCTGATCCGCCTCGATCTGCGGGAGATGCTCCAGGAGGAGGGCTACGAGGTGGTCGGTGAGGCCGGCGACGGTGAGGTGGCGGTCAGTCTCGCCACCAAGCTGCGTCCCGACCTGGTCATCCTCGACGTCAAGATGCCCCGGATGGACGGGATCGACGCCGGCGCGCACATCGCCAAGGAGCGGATCGCGCCGGTGGTGATCCTGACCGCGTTCAGCCAGCGGGATCTCGTGGAGCGGGCCCGGGACGCCGGGGCGATGGCCTACGTCGTCAAGCCGTTCCAGAAGAAGGACCTGCTGCCGACGATCGAGATGGCGATGAGCCGGTTCACCGAGATCGTCAGCCTGGAGGCCGAGGTCGAGGACCTGCAGGGCCGCCTGGAAGCCCGCAAGATCATCGAACGGGCGAAGGGGGTCCTGCAGACCGAGCACGCCATGACCGAGCCGGACGCCTTCCGCTGGATCCAGCGCACGTCGATGAACCAGCGGCGCACGATGCGGGCGGTGGCCGAGGCCGTGCTGGCCGGTGACCTGCTGCCCGGCGAGGCCCTGCCCGGAGCGTGACCACCGTCCGCAACCTGCTCGGGCGGAACCGGAGGAACGAAGAACGAAGAACGAAGAACATGGTCGGACGGCTGACAGCCATGCTCGGACGGCTGTTCGTCACTGGGCCGCGGCGGCGGCTACACCGGGTGTTCGCCGTTGTGGTCGCTGTGATCGTGGTCCTCGTGGCCGTTCTCGCGGTGGCGCTCACGGGCGGTTCGCCGGCTCACGGGCCGTCCGCCACGCGGACCAGGACGGCCACGCTCGGGCTGATCGCACCGCTGTCCGCGGACCGCGCATCCGTGGGTACGGCAGTGCGCAACGCCGTTCGCCTCGCGGTCGACGAGGCGAACGCCCAGGGCACGATCCCGGGCTGGAAGGTCCGGCTGAGCGTCCAGGACGACCTGTCCAGGCCGGACGGCGGCGCCCGCGCCGCGGGGACGCTCGCCGCCGACCAGACCCTGATCGGCGTGGTCGGGCCGCTGAGCTCCACGGTCGCGATGGTCGCCCTGCCCACCCTGGACGCCGCCGGGATCGCGGTGATCTCGCCGTCCAACAGCCAGCCCGAGCTGACCGGCGCCCCCTCGTCGGCCGCGCCGGCCCCGTCGACGGCCCGGAGCAGG
>NZ_CAKKTL010000008.1:14590-22253 GCF_920664355.1 Protofrankia sp. CiP1_Cm_nod2 | reverse complement strand
CCGTACCGGACCTACTTCCGGCTGAGCGGGACGGATGTGCTCGCGGCCCGTGACGCCGCCGAGTTCGCGGTGCGGGCCAGTGGCCGCCAGCGGATCGCGGTGGTCGACGGCGGCCCGGACTTCGGTATCTCGCTCGCGCGGCGGTTCGCCGCCGAGGCTGCCCGGCTCGGCGCGGCCGTCACCGGGACGCACCGGGTCGACGGCAGCACCGACGACACGGCCGAGGTCGAACAGGTGGCCCGCTCCCTGCGCGCCGAGGCACCGGACCTGGTGTACGTGGCGACCGGCCCCGCCTTTGCCGGGAAGCTGCGCGAGGAACTGGCCGAGCACGGCCCGGCCGTGTCCATCCTGGGCTCCGACGGGCTGTTCGACTCCCACTACCTCGAGCGGACGCGGGACACCGCCGAAGGAGACCTGATCGCCGATCTTGGTGCGCCCCTGTCCGCGCTGCCGGCGGCCGGGCGGTTCGCGGCCGCCTACCTGGGCCGCTGGCCGGCGGAGAAGGACGGCGGCAGCCCGGCTACCGGCGCTCCGGCTGGCGGTGTCTCGCCCGCTGGCGCTCCGTCTGCTGGCGCCCCGCCCGCTGGTGGCCTGTCTGTCGCCGGTCCGTCTGCTGCCGGTCCGTCTGTTGGTGGTCCGGCCGGCGGTAGCCCGGCGGCGGCCGGACCGGCTGGTGACGGTGAGGCCCGCGACGGCGGCCACGCCGTCGCGCCGGCCTCACCGGCCGCCTCCCCGGCGCCGGGCGTCGACGGGATCCCCTCGGTCGCCGCCTACGCCTACGACGCGGCGCAGGCGCTGCTGCGGGCCGCGGCCGGCGTCCTGCCCGGCCGCGACATGGTGGACGAGGCCGCCAGGGCGGCGATCGTCACCGCTGTCGGGCAGGGCCGCTTCCCCGGTGTCACCGGTGAGGTCGGCTTCGACGCCTGGGGCGACCCGCTGACGTCGGTGGTGACCGTCTACGAGGTCCGCGGCCAGCGCTTCGTCCCCGTGTGGA
The DNA here is from genome assembly GCF_920664355.1 of Protofrankia sp. CiP1_Cm_nod2. Lineage (NCBI taxonomy): Bacteria > Bacillati > Actinomycetota > Actinomycetes > Frankiales > Frankiaceae > Protofrankia > Protofrankia sp. CiP1_Cm_nod2. The sequence continues at coordinate 21,259 of NZ_CAKKTL010000008.1, read as the reverse complement.
TCCGCCGCTCCGGGTAGCCGTGGGCCGCCGCGGTCAGGGATGGCGGACGGTCGCGGGCAGGTCGTGGGGTGCGGTGGGGCCCCCGGCGGACATGGTGGCGTGGGCCCGCTGCTCGGGCAGGGCCGGCGGGCCGAGGAGCTTCTTGCCCTCGACGTCGATGTCGGGCAGGAGCCGGTCCAGCCATGCCGGCAGCCACCAGGCGTGCCGCCCGGCCAGGGACATCACCGCCGGCACCAGGGTCATCCGCACCACGAACGCGTCCACGAGCACGCCGAAGGCGAGCGCGAAGCCGATCGACTGGATGATCGCCTGATCGGACAGGATGAACCCGGCGAACACGCTGATCATGATGATCGCGGCCGCGGTGACGACCCGGGCGCCGTGCCGGAAGCCGGTGACCACCGCGTCGTCCGGCCCGAGGCCGTGGACGAACTCCTCGCGCATCCGGGTGACCAGGAAGACCTCGTAGTCCATGGCCAGGCCGAACAGGACACCGATGAGGAAGATCGGCAGGATGCTGACGATGGGGCCGGTCGTCGCGACGCCGAGGACGTCCATCAGCCAGCCCCACTGGAACACGGCCACCACCGCGCCGAACGTGGCGACGACACTGAGCAGGAAGCCCGCGGTCGCCTTCAGCGGCACGAGGACGCTGCGGAAGACCAGGACGAGCAGCACGAACGCCAGCCCGACGACGACCGCGAGGTAGGGCAGCAGCGCGTCGGAGAGCTTCTCGGACACGTCGATGTTGATCGCGGTCTCACCGGTGATCGCGGTGCTGGCGCCGGTGGCGGCCCTGATCGCCGCCGCCTGGCCGCGGATGGTGTGCACCAGGTCCTCGGTGGCGGCCTCGCTCGGCCCGGAGGCGGGGGTCACCGACAGCGTCGCGGTGTCACCCGCGGGGCTGAACGTCGGCGCGGTCACCGCGGCCACGCCCGGCAGCCCGGCGATGGTCCGGGAGACCTCGTCGACGGCCGTGTGCGGGTCGGCGCTGGCCGTGCCGTCCACCACGAGCAGCAGCGGGCCGTTGAAACCCGCCCCGAACCCGGCGGTGAGCTGGTCGTAGGCCCGGCGCTGGGTGCTGTCCGGCGCGGCCGTGGCGTCGGTGGGCAGGCCGAGGCGCAGATCGGCCGCGGGCACGGCGAGCAGGCCCAGGGCCAGCACGGACACGGCGACGGCGATGCCGCGACGCCGCACGATCAGGCGTGCCCACCGCTGGCCCGCCGTGGGGCCGCCGCCGTCGCCTTCGGGGTCGCGGGCGCGCAGCCCGGGGATGCGCCCGCCGGTCAGCCGCCGCCCGGCGAAGCCGAACAGGGCGGGCAGCAGGGTGAGCGCGACGAGCACGGCGACGGCGACGGTGCCGGCGGCGGCCAGCCCCATCGACGTCAGGAACGGGATGCCCACGACCGACAGCGCGGCCAGCGCGATGATGACGGTCAGACCGGCGAACACCACCGCCGAGCCCGCGGTGCCCACCGCGCGGCCCGCGGCCTGCTCGCCGTCGGACCCCAGGGAGAGCTCGTGCCGGTAGCGGGAGGTGATGAACAGCGCGTAGTCGACACCGACCGCCAGGCCGAGCATCAGGGCGAGCGTCGGGGTGCTGGAGCCGATGTCGATGAACCCGGTGGCGATCTGGACGCACCCGATGCCGATCATCACGCTCAGCAGCGCGGTGAGCAGGGGGAAGCCGGCCGCGACCAGCGAGCCGAAGGTGATGACGAGCACGACGGCGGCCACGGCCAGGCCGATGACCTCGGTGGCGCTCTGTTCGGGCGCCCCCTCCACCGCGGTGCCGCCGAACTCGACGCCGATCCCGGCGTCGCGGGCCGTCGTGGCGGCGGCGAACAGGCTGTCCCTGGCCTCGTCGGTGACCTCGCCCGGCTGCACCTTGTAGGCGACCTGCGTGTAGGCGGTGCGCCCGTCCCGGGAGACACCGTCCCGGAGGAACGGGTCGCTGGCCTGGGCCACCTGCGGCGCCCTGGTGATCCGCTGGACGGTGTCGGTGACGGCCTGTCTGCGCGCACCCTCGGTGAGCGGACTGTCCGTGACGGTGAAGACCACGCGCGCGGTGGCCGCGTCGGCGCCGGCGCCGGGCATGCGTTCCCGCAGCAGGTCGACCGCTTTCTGGGATTCGGTCCCCGGGATGGAGAAGGTGTCGGAGGTCGGGCCGGACAGGGTCGCCGCGCCGGCCCCGATGAGGGCCAGCACGACGACCCACAGGGCGACGACCAGCCGCCGGCGGCGGTAGGCCGTGCGTCCGAGCCGGTACAGGTAGGTGGCCAACGGATCTTCTCCTTGGGTCGACAGGGCGCTGCGGATGAGCGCCGCTTGCCAGCGTCACTAGCCGATCGGCAGGTCTTCTCCAAAAGGAAGCTAGCCGTTCGTCTAGGAAATGGCAAGCTGATCGGCTGGTTACCGACCTGCCGTTCGGCTAGCATTAAGATCGATGAGCGCGCAGGACGCGACAGTGCTGCTCTGTCAGCTGCGCTTCGGCCGACCTGTCGGCCCGCCTGTCGCGCGAGATGATGCCTGGTGATGGCGCCCAGATCGTCCGCGCGGATGGGGATCAGCCGGACAGGCGGCCCGCGCAGCCAGGACAATCCGGACGAGCAGACGAGCAGACGAGCAGACGGACAGACGGACAGACGGACAGACGGACAGGAGGTCGGAGGCGGTGGCGACACAGCTCGAACCGGCGGGCCCTCGGGAGGGGACGGGGCGGAAGAAGCTGCTCGCGGCGGCCCTGGACCTCTTCGCCGAGCGAGGTGTCAGCGGGACGTCACTACAGATGATCGCGGATGCGCTCGGCGTGACCAAGGCGGCCGTCTACTACCACTACAAGACCAAGGACGACATCGTCCTCGCGGTGGTCAACCCGGCGATCGAGGAGCTCGCCGCGATCGCGAGCGAGGCCGAGCGGAAGCGCTCCCGTGCCGCCCAGGTCGAGACCGTGCTGGCCGGCATCATCGATCTGATCATCCGTAACCGGTCGCTCTACGCCGTGCTCCAGGGTGACCTCGCGGTCGCGCACGTCCTGAGCGAACACGGGGCGTTCCCCGAGCTGAGCAACCGGATCCTGGTGCTGCTCACGGGGCCTGATCCCGATCCCGGCGGCATCGTGGCCGCGAGCATCCTGCTCTCCGGGCTGCGCGAGGCCGGGTTCGGCCCGCAGGTCGCCGACATCGGCGACGAGGAGCTGCGTGGCCACATGCTCGGCTGCGGCCGGCGCCTGCTCCGCCACCGCCGGCCGCCGGCCGCCACCGCCTGAGGCCGCCCAGCAGCCGGCATCCCGGCATCCGCGGCATCCGGCACCCGGTGCCGCCGGTGGGGGAGCCCGACGCGGAGGTGACGGACTGACGGGGGCGGGCTGCCGGAGCGGCTTCCGCGGTGGCACGGAATCCCGCCCCGGCTTATCCCCGATGGTTTCTGGAATTCTGCCGGGCGGCCGGGGGGAGCGCCTCGTCCGGTGCCACCGGCCAGTGCCGGGGCGAGGGCCCGAGCGTGCGCAGCCGTGCCATTTGCAGGCGACACCAGGGTGATATCTTCAGAGAACCGTCCAGAACGTCCTCGGAAAACGCCGGCCATGGTGCCCAGTATGCCTCGGCGACCTCCTCGGGGTTGATCCGGAAATCGCTTGACGCCTGCGTGAAGAACACCGGGCAGATCTCGTTCTCCACGGTGCCGTCGGCCATCACGCAGCGGTAGCGGAACGTCGGCAGGGCCAGGTCGATGCGCTGGACGTGCAGGTTCAGTTCTTCGGCCAGCCGCCGTGAGACGGCCATCCGGAAATCCTCACCAGGGGCCGGATGGCCGCAGCAGGTGTTGGTCAGCACCCCTGGCCAGGTGCGTTTCGCATGAGCCCGCCGGGTGACGAGTACGCGGTCGGCATCATCGAAGACATAGCAGGAGAACGCCAGGTGCAACGGCGTCCGAGGCCCGTGGACGGTGGCTTTCGGGGCGACTCCGACCGCCTCTCCGGACGGGCTGAGAAGAACGACGAGCTCCGGGGCCGCGCCGTCCGCTCCGTCCGATCCGTGGGAATTCGTTGACGATGGCGTCCGGGCATACGGTCGGGAATGGCTCATGGAAACAATGGTAACAGCGCCCGCCGGCAGCCGTTCGCGTCGGAGCGCATTTCCTGAATCGGAGGGTCATTGACCCGTGACAATCGACACCCTGGCGGTGGCGAGCCCGAGTTCGCCGGCGCCCAGGGGCGCGAAGAAGCTGGCGACCGCCTCGTCGCTGACCTCGGCCAGGGCCGCCGGTGACCAGCGGGGACGGCGGTCCTTGTCGACGACCTGGGCCCGGATGCCCTCGGCGAGGTCGTGCGAGCGCAGGCAGGTGCTGGAGACCCGGTACTCCTGGTCGAGCACCGCCTCCAGGCTGGGCAGCTCGGCGGCCGACCGGAGCGAGCGCAGGGTGACCTTGAGCGCGGTGGGCGATCTTTTCGCGATCTCCTCCGCCGCGGCGGCGGCCGGCCCGCCGTGCTCGTTCAGCCGTCCCAGGATCTCCTCGACGGTCCCCGCCGCGTAGCAGTGGTCGATCCAGCCCGCCTGCGCGGCCAGCGCGCTGGCCGGGGGCGGCTCGGCGAAGGAGCGGACCACCTCGACCGGGTCGCGCTCGTCACCGCTGCCCAGCGCGTCGACCAGCGCGCCGAGCCGGCCGCTGGGCACGTAGTGATCGGCCAGCCCGTGCTGGATGGCGTCGGCGCCGGATATCCGCGCGGTGGTGAGCGCGATGTGGGTGCCCGACTGGCCGGGCATCCGGGACAGCAGATAGGTTCCGCCGACGTCGGGCACGAGGCCGATGGCGACCTCGGGCATGGCGACCAGGGAGCGCTCGGTGACCACCCGTACGCTGCCGTGCGCGGAGACGCCGACGCCCCCGCCCATGACCAGCCCGTCCATCAGCGCGACATACGGTTTCGGGTAGTGACCGATGCGGGCGTTGAGCCGGTACTCGTCGACCCAGAAGCCCAGCGCGGCGCTGCCGCCGGAGCTGACGTCGTCGTAGATGGACCGGATGTCACCGCCGGCGCACAGCCCCCGCTCGCCGGCACCGTCGATCAGTACCGCCCGGATGCGCTCGTCGTGCTCCCAGGCGGTCAGGGCGTCGGCGATGCGGCGCAGCATGCCGTGGCTGAGCGCGTTGATGGCCTTCGGCCGGTTGAGCGTGATCCGGCCCAGCCGGCCGCGGACGGTGAGCAGTACGTCGTTCATCGCTTTCCCTCCGGTGCCCGGCGGGACCCGGCGGCCCGCACGGTAGGACATCCAACAATGTCGGCTGATACCGCGCGGTCTCAAGCGATACCCTGCGGCCCGCGACTTACCGGCGGGCACGCACCGTGGGCCGGGAGCTGTGAGCGTGTGCCGGCCTGCCGGTCCTATAGCCGGTTCCGGAGCCGGTTCCGCTTCCCGTGCTGTGACGCTCTCCGCCGTTCCCGATCCCGGTTGCCGCTGGGCCTGGTGGTCCGGACCTGCGAGGAGAGAGCGTATGACTGAGACCGACGAGCTGTACCGGTCGTGGCGGACGGCGTCCGGGGGTGTCGTGCGGTACGGGCCTGAGTCCGGGCTCCGGATCGAAGATGGGGCAGGACGGGCACGACCGCGGCCAGCAGGTGATCGCGTCCGCCTTCGCCGACCTCGGGTTCGACGTGGACGTGGGCCCGCTGTTCCAGGCCCCGCCGGAGGTGGCGCGGCAGGCCGTCGAGGCCGATGTGCACATCATCGGGGTCTCCTCGTTCGCCGCCGGCCATCTGACGTTCGTGCCCGCGCTGCGCGCCGAACTCGCCGGGCACGCCGGGCACGCCCGGCGCGTCGGGATCACCGGGGTGCCGGGGGTGGGGAAGTCGACGTTCATCGACGCGCTCGGCACCTATCTGACCGGTTGCGGGCACACTGTGGCCGTGCTCGCCGTCGACCCGTACCGGCGGCAGCATCCTGGGTGACCGGACGCGGATGGCCCGGCTCGGGACCGACCCGGCCGCGTTCGTGCGCCCGTCGCCGACGTCGGCGACCCTCGGTGGGGTGGCCCGGGCGGCCCGGGAGTCCATCGTGGTGATGGAGGCGGCCGGTTACGACGTCGTCCTGGTCGAGACGGTCGGTGTCGGGCAGTCCGAGGTGACCGTCGCCGGGATGGTCGACACCTTTCTGCTGCTGTGCCTGGCGCGTACCGGCGATCAGTTGCAGGGCATCAGGAAGGGGGTGCTCGAGCTCGCCGACATCGTCGCGTCAACAAGGCCGACGGTCCCTACGAGGGGGGCGCGCGCGTCGCCGCGTAGGAGCTGGCCGGCGCTCTGCGGCTCCTGCGGGCCGGTGACGGCGGCTGGAGCACACCGGTGCTGATCTGCAGCGCCATGACCGGTGCGGGTCTGGAGGAGGTCTGGCGGACCGTCGAACGCCACCGGGAGACGCTGGCCGCGTCCGGCGGTCTGGCGGCCCGCCGGCGCGGCCAGCAGGTCGCCTGGACGTGGGAGATGATCCGCGACAGGCTGCTCGCGCGGCTGCGTACCGACCCGCGGGTGGGCGCGCTGGCCGCCGGCATCGAACGGCAGGTCCGCGCCGGCGAGCTCACCCCCGCACTCGCCGCCGACCGCATCCTGGAGACCTTCCTCAGGGAGCCACCCGGGGTGGCCTCCGAGAGACCTCGCTGACAACGGCACCACGGCCC
>NZ_CAKKTL010000008.1:11953-14183 GCF_920664355.1 Protofrankia sp. CiP1_Cm_nod2 | reverse complement strand
GACCACCACCGCCGCCCGCTCGACTGTGCGTACTGCATCCGGCACACCTACGGCCTGTGGGATCAGCGGGTGCCGCGTGCGCTCATGAGCGACGCCCAGGCCGTCGAAGAGCTGGTCACGCATCGGTACTTCCAGCCACACGTCACCCCGGTGCAGGTGCTCAACCGGGCCACCGACCCGTTCTTGCCGGTCGTCCGGCCACACACCTTCGCCGTGTTGGAAGATCTCGACGAACGCGGCCTGACCAACCATGTTCTGGTCATCACCAGACACCAGATGAAGCCCGAGGACATCGACCGGCTCAACCAGCTCCGCTGTGTCAGGGTGACGCTGCTGTTCACGTACTCCGGCATCGACAACAAGGCCATCGAGCCCTACCCATCACACGTCGCCGCCGAATCGCTGAAGCTCATGAGCGCACCCGAGCGCCGAAAGTACCGCACCGTTCTCTACTGGCGTCCGCTGGTGCCGGGCCTCAACGACTCGCCGGAACACCTCGACACGGCATACCGGCTGCCTCGGCATGCCGACGCCACCGTGTTCACCGGCCTGTTCTACCGGGATGAGATCGCTGAATACTACCGGGCCAACGGGCTGCCCGAGCCGTACGAGGGCACGGCGCGCCGGAAGATCGTGCCCGAAACCCTGGAGCGCCGGGTCCTGGCTACCTTCGACGCCAGCACCCCGTTGTTCCGCAAGACCTCATGCGCTGTGGCCTACGCACACGGGTTGCCCGACTACAACGGCCACTATGGCATCCGGGAGCTGTGCGACATCTGCCCGCTGAGTCAGATCGAACTGTGCGCGGGCACACACCGGGTGCCGTCAGCCGACCGGATACGGGAAATCGCCAGCTCCCTGTCCGAAGCGCGCGGCCTGGTGGTCGAGGACATCACGGAGCAAGCGGCCATCGTCTCCGGGCTGGAGACGGAACAGCCCCGCTACTACCTGCAACACGCGCTTGGCTTCCAGGTACACGACGTGCGCCATCCGCACCATGAGCGGCGACATGGCCGGGCCGACATCGGATGGAAGGACGAGAACGAAGATGACTGACTGGACAAGCCTTACGTACGTGGTCGTGGACGTCGAGGGCAACGGCCAGCAGCCGCCCGACCTGGTGGAACTGGCCGCCGTCCCGATCGTCGGCGGGGTCGTCGGGGATGCGGTGAGCTGGTTGGTCAGGCCCGAACGGCCGATCAAGCACTTCGCCACCCGCATCCACGGCCTGACCAACACGGACGTGGCTGACTGCCCGCCGTTCACGGACGTCACGGCCGATGTACGGGCAGTCTTGGATGTTGACGCCCTGGTTGCTCACAACGCGCACGTTGACGTTGGTGTCCTGCGCCGCCAGCTCCCCGACTGGAAGACGCCGGAGGTCTTCGACACACTCAGGCTCGCTCGCCGGTTGATGCCGGATCAGGGCGACTACCGGCTCGGCAGCCTGGTCGAGGCGTTCACACTGGCCGAGGATCTACCCGACGACCTCTCACCGCACCGCGCCACCTATGACGCGCTGGTGGCGGCCCGGTTGTTCGTCACCCTCGCCACCAAGGCCGCGACGTGGGAAGCGCTGCGCGGCCAAACGCCCGGAGGGAGCGAGGATGAACCTCCGGCCCTCTTCTGATCATCCGCATGGCGTGTTCGTCTCAGTGGACGGGCCGAGCGGCGCGGGGAAGTCGACCATCGTGCAGCACCTGGCACACCTTCTCGTCGCCGCGGGCGATGATGTCCACGTCACGGCCGAGCCGTCCACGGGGCCTATCGGGCAGCTCTGCCGCGAGGTGACCGAGACGGTCACGGGTCACGCGCTGGCCTGCTTGTACGCGGCCGACCGCTACCACCACCTTGAGGTGGAAGTCCGGCCGAACCTTGAAGCCGGCCGCGTGGTGTTGAGCGACCGCTACCTCCCGTCCGGTCTGGTGATGCAACGCTTCGACGGGGTCGATCTCACCTTCCTCTGGCAGCTCAATGCCGAGGCTGACCGGCCCGACCTGGCCGTCATCCTCGACGCCGATCCCGAGGTCGTTGCCGAACGGCTGACCGATCGTGGCCCGCACAACCGCTTCCAGCTCCCGCCCGACAGCTCTCGCGCCGAAGCCCGCTTCTACCGGCAGGCCGCCGAGCGGCTGATCCAGGCCGGTTTCAACGTGCTGCGAGTGGATGTCAACCGCCAGCCCCCCGAACAGTCCGCAGCACTCATCCGTGACCGCCTACTCGCCTTCTT
>NZ_CAKKTL010000008.1:0-11420 GCF_920664355.1 Protofrankia sp. CiP1_Cm_nod2 | reverse complement strand
CCGGACCACGCCGTCGAAGTGGACCGAGGGGCTCCGGAAGTTCCTGACCGCCGATGCCGTCGCGGCCTCGAACTCCATCGAGGGCTTCAGGGTATCCACGGTCGACGTCCAGGATCTGATGGACGGCGAGCGAGACGTCGAGGTCTCCGACGAGAACCGTGAGGAGACCCTCGCTTATCAGCGGATGATGACGTACATCCAGACGCTCCACGATGCCGCGGACTTCAGCTACAGCAAGAGCCTGCTCAACGCTCTGCACTGGATGTTGCAGGGCCACCGTCACACCGCGCGCAGGCCGGCCGGGCAGTGGCGCCGCGGCCCCGTCCACGTCACCGACGCCCGCGACCCCGGCATCGCGGCCTACACGGCCCCGGACGCCGATGCCGTCCCCGCGCTGATGCGGGAACTCGTCGACTGGCTGGGCGCCGACAGCGGCACCCATCCGCTGGTGCGAGCGGCGATGGCGCATCTGCACCTGGTGTCCATCCATCCCTGGGCCGACGGGAACGGCCGGATGGCCCGTTCGCTGCAGACGCTCATGATCGCACGTGAGGGTGTCCTGGCCCCGGAGTTCTCGTCCATCGAGGCGTGGCTCGGCCGTCCCGGCAACACCTGGGAGTACTACCGCGAACTCGCCGACCGGGGCCCGACGTACCTTCCCGACCAGGACGTCTCCAGCTGGATACGCTTCAATCTGACCGCCTACCACCAGCAGGCCCAGAGCGTTCAGGGCCGGCTCGACCGCTCCGGGCGGGTAGGGGGCGCGCTCTTCGCATTCGCCGGGAGCACCGGTCTGGACGAGCGGGTGGTCACCGCCCTGCACGACGTGGCCGTGGCCGGCCGCGTCCGCCGCTCACGCTACGAGCATGCCGAGGGGCTGAGCCTGCAGCAGGCGCAACGCGACCTGCGCGACCTCACCGCCGCCGGAGTCCTGGAACCGGTCGGCCGGACCCGGGCCCGCTACTACACGGCAGGCCCCCGCTTCCCTCAGCCGGCACTCGATGTCGCCCGCACACCCATGACCCTGAGGAATCCCTACACCAGCTGATAAGCAAGCCGCCGCTCGTCGGACGTAAGCTTTACTTATGGCGACAGAAGTAAAGCGGCGGCCCGGTGTCACCAGGGTCTCCCGCAAGCACCAGGTCACACTGCCTGTCGACGTGCTTCGGGCCGCGGGCCTTGGTCCCGGCGACGAGCTTCGGGTGACTGCCGACGGGCGCGGCAGGCTGGTCCTCACCGCTGTTCGGGATCCCCTCGAGGAGCTGATCGGTTCCGCCCCGGGGCTGTCCGCCGTGACCGATCTTGAGATGCTGCGGAACGAATGGGAGCGGTAGTCCTCGACACGAGCGTGATCCTCGCGTTGTTCGACCCGCAGGACGCCCTGCACGCCTGTTCAGCCCAGGCGGCCCGCCGTCGGCGTGACGCCGGTGATGTTTTCCTGCTGCCGGCAACCGTGCTGGCCGAGCTGCTCGTGGGCGCCGCGCGCAGGAGCGAGGAGGAGGTCGCCACGCGCCGGCGGCTTACCACCGCCGCGTTCGGGCCGCCGTATCCCGTGGACGAGGCTGTCGCGGTCGCCGCCGCCCTCCGGCGGGCGCGGCACCAGTCCTTACGACTACCGGACGCGCTCGTGCTCGCTACCGCTGACGTCGTCGACGCTGACACCATCCTGACCGGTGACAGGCGCTGGAAGGGCCTCGACAGCCGGGTCGAGGTCGTCCAGTAGGCGCGGGGATGACGCCAGGGGCGCGGGTCGGTCGCTGGCATCCTCCACGGTCAGAAGTCCTCGTCGAAGGTGACGGTTCCGGTCAAGGAAGACCCAGTTCGTCCCGGACGCCAGCCCGTTGAGCAGGCCCCGGGATCTCAGGAAGTACACATAGGCGAAGGCGCGGGCCCGCTCGACGTGTACTCGCTGCGCCAGCCGCTCGGCGTCGTCGCCGGGATCACCCTGTCCAGCTTCCCCGCCATGATCCCGCTGTGGAAGGCGGCACCCGAAACCTGTTCCGAAACCTGTTCCGGGCCCGGGCCGCCGTGGCCCGGGTTATCGTGACGACCGGTCAGGTCTGGCTGTTGAGATAGCCGATGCCCATCGCGCCCCACCATCCGGCCTGGGACAGCAGGTTACTGATCACCGATCGGGCCAGGAGCATCCGGGACGCAACGGTGGCGGACCGTTCCAGACGGTGCTGGACCGCCTGGATATGCAGGCCGTTGAGCGCGATGAGGAGCACCAGCCCGATCTTCACCCGTGTTATCGGCGTGGACAGGTCGGGATGCAGCAGGACACCGCTGAGCACGAGCCCCGCCAGCCCGGCCCAGATCAGCAGATGCAGGCCGTCCGCCACCCGGATGATGTCCGGGAAGCTGCGCCGGCCGGACAGCCACAACAGCGCGAAGAAGTCGATGGCGAGGACCGCGCCGAACCCTGCCACGAGTGAGGCGAGATGGACGAACAGGGCGGCGGTGTGCAGGACCGGGTCGGCGGTGACGTGGGTGGCGGTCCAGACGGCCGCCGCCCACCCGATGATGAGGATCATCCCGGCCGCGAGGAAACGGGCCCACCGTGGCAGAACTCCGCCGTTGGGTGGGGAGGCCTGGGTGATGATCAGAGCCGGGACGGGTCGCGTGTCCGCGGCCAGGGAAATGAGCTGATCGGGAGCTGTCCCTCCACCATCGGTCATGATCAGTGCTTGAGCGTGACGTCGGTGAAGGTGGCAGTCGCGCCGCTGGCCAACGCTGGCGTATGACCTTCCTCACCGTGCTGGAAGAAGGTCGGTATCCCGACTGTCGCGCGCAGCGTGTAGCTGCCGTCCCGCGGGATTGTGAAGTTGTCCGTGTGGTGGAAGCACTCGGCGTAGCAGAAGTTGAGCGTCTTCTCGTCCACGGCCGTGCCCTTGTCGTCGACGACCGCGAGTGTGACCGGTGCGTTCGGCACGATCCGGCCGGTGGCCGCCTCGATGGGGATGATCTCGATGTGGTGTGTCTCGCCGGCGGCGGGCCTGCGGAGCACCTGTTGCCCGTCGTTGCCCTCATACCAGCTTTCGGTGGCCTCGACCACGCCCTCCGGCGCCGCGGTGGAGGCGGTCGAGGTGCTGGCCGGGTGTCCCGGGGATGTCGTCGTGGCGCCGGTCGTCGAGTCGTCGGAGCAGGCGGTGAGGCCGAGCGGCAGGGAGACGGGCAGCGCGAGAAGGGCTGTTCGCCGGGACACGCATCCTCCTTCAGGAAGGCTTAACTATTAAGTTAGGATAACCTAAATGAATCACGTTTCGTCAACTAAATAACTCTTTCCACCTATGGAAACACTCTCCGTGATAACTATGGGCTGATGGGAGGCCTCGGCTTCCCGGCGCACCGTCGACAAGGATGATCCGACAAGGATGATCCGAATCATGCCCGGGTGCTCATGGGCCTTGCGTGAGGCGGCGGACAGGCGTGGGAGAAGAAGGTGGGCCGGTCAGTCATGCCGGAAACCGGCGCCGGTGCGGTCGAGCGGGTCGGGCGGGAGCCCGAGGGAGGTGGCGCGCAGGTGCTCCCAGGCGGCCAGCCGACTGAAGTCGGGGACGGCGCGTATCTGCTGGCTGTCGGTGAGGAAGGGGCCGGGGAGCAGCACGGTCATCTGAAAATCTGACCGCCGCCGACGATATCGACCCTGCGCCCGCGGTCCGCCGGGAATCCTGACGGTACAGATTCTGGTAGTACAAGCTCCGGCAGCACACATGACGGCACGTGCGGGCACCACGTACACCGACCGCCTCTCCAGCACCTCGTGGAATGGGTCTTTCCGGTGCCGTGGCCGGTCTCCTGGCTGACGGGTCCGCGCCTCCGGCCGGCCTTCCCAGGCGTGTGACGCCCAGTGACCTCCGCTGCGCCGCGGACGAGGCCGAAGACTTCCCGATCACAGTGGCGAGGGCCGCGCCGGTACTCCACCGGCTTCCCGAACACCACGGCCGGATCAGGCTACCCATCCGGGCCGGACACCTACAAGGATTGACATCTGAGCAGATGGCCAACTATGCGGCAGGGCCGCGCAGGGGGCTGCTCCACGGGGGCTGCCCCACGCAGGGGTGAGGCGTGGGCGGCGGCCGTCGATGGGAGTATGCGATCCATGCACCGCATCGCGCCGGCCCGGCCGGCTAAGGTGATCGACGGCGACCGGGCCTGCGATGCCGCAGGCGCGGTGGCGGACCGGGGCCGCATCCAGCACTGGGCGGCACGGTTCGCGATACTCGCGGACCCGGGGCGCCTCGCGATCATGATCGCGGTCCGTCATGCCGGCCCGATCTCCGTCTCCGGCCCGGCGGCCGGAGTGGGCATGAACGACACAGCGGTCTCGCAGGCGTTACGCATTCTCCGTTACCACGCCGTGGTCTCCCCGCACCGGGACGGACGTGTCATCTGCTACACCCTCAGTGACAACAGCATTGTCGACCTGCTGGACGGCGTCCATCCCGCCCCCGTTCTCGCGCACAACGGCACCGTGCACCCGGACAGCTCCGAGGAGAAACCGCATCCGCCGGCGCCGGCGACGGGCTGAGTGTCTGTCGCGGTGAGCCTGCCGAGGTGAGACGTCATTTTTTCGGGGGTCTGCTCATCGTCCGCCGGTGACGTATTGTCGTCCACGCCGCGGACCCGCTGATCTGGAAGACGGGTATCGGCAGCAGGACGGCCGACACCGCGCTGCCGGACAGCGGCACCGTGCGCGCGCACCAGAACCGCGCGAAGGCCGCGTCGCGGTACAGCGACGCGGCCTGGCGGTGGTGCGTTTTTCGCGGCCCTGGCCGCCTCCTCGGCCTCCCCGGGTTCCGCGGCCTCACCGGTACCGGTGGCGACAGGCGCCCGGCGGTACCGACGAGGTGGCCCCTGCGGTGGCCCGCGGCCCGGGACGCTGCCGGCCGGCAGCGATGGTCACCAGCCGGCCGGCCACGACCCGGGTCAGCCCTGGCGGGACTGCCGGGCCGCGGTGTGGCGGGCCGCGACGTCGGCCCAGTTGACGATGTTCCACAGGGCGGTGACGTAGTCGGCCTTGACGTTCTTGTACTGCAGGTAGAAGGCGTGCTCCCAGGCGTCGAAGACCAGCAGCGGGGTGCTGCCGACGCCGACGTTGCCCTGGTGGTCGTAGACCTGCTCGATCAGGAGCCGGTCGGCGACGGGCTCGTAGGACAGCACACCCCAGCCGGAGCCCTGGATCGTGCTGGTGGCGGCGGTGAGCTGGGCCTTGAACGCATCGAACGAGCCGAAGTCGTTGGCCACGGCGTCGGCGAGGGCGCCGTCGGGCTTGTCACCGCCGTCGGGGGAGAGGTTCTGCCAGTAGAGCGAGTGCAGGACGTGGCCGGAGACGTTGAACGCGAGCGTCTTCTCCAGGCCGACGATGGCGGCGAAGTCGCCCTTGTCGCGGGCCTCGGCGAGCTTGTCGAGGGTGGTGTTGGCGCCGGCGACGTAGGCGGCGTGGTGTTTGTCGTGATGCAGCTGAAGGATCTCGCCGCTGATCGACGGCTCGAGGGCGGCGTAGTCGTAGGGCAGGTCGGGCAGTGCGTAGGTCGCCACTGGCGTGGAGTCCTCTCATCACGGTGAGAAATGGGACAGGTACAGGACGGAACACGGCGGATCCGTTCCTGGCTCTTGGGGCGTGGCCTCTTGGGGCGTGGCACCGGATGGGCTCGGCCGGCCGCGACGCGCGTGCGCCAGGCCGCCGGTCAGGGCGGCGGTCAGGGCGGCGGCTCGGTGACGTAGGCCCGTTGGATCGCGGCGAGCACGTCGCGCGGCCCACTGTCCGGGCCGGCGCGTTCGGCCAGGTGGTCGAGGGTGATGCCGCACAGCGTGGACAGGCCGAGGACGAGTTCGGCCACGGCCGCCGCGGGGTCCGCGCGCTCGGCGCCGTCGGCCATGACCCGCTGGACGCTGGCCCAGAAGAAGCCGGGGTCGTCGGCCGAGTCGGTGTAGGCGGTCATGACCTCGATCGCCACCGGCAGGCATCCCCCGGGGCCGCTCCCGATGTCACGCATCGCTACTCCTTGTCGTCAGCGCCGTCTACAACGATGCCTGTCGCGGCGTCCACCGGCGTCGTCACGAACGCCATCGTGAAGTACTTGTAATAATGCTGTAACTGTAGGCCGTCCACAGTCGAAAAATGTAACTATATGTTTATCTATAATTACTATTAGTGGTAATTTGTTATACGCGATGAGGTCCGGCCTGCTCGCCGAGTGTGTCTCCTTCTCGCGGCCGTGCCGGCGCTCCCATGGCCGCCTCTCGCTACGCTCCGCTTCTTCCCGCTCCGCTTCGTTCGGCTTCGCTTCGTTCGGTTTCGTTCCCGCGCGTCGCGCCGGTGGCGAGCGGCCGGGCGAGGGCGACAGTTTGCAATCTATTACTTCCTGCAAGTGTCTTGCAGGAAGTGGCGGAGATGGTTAGCGTCCGCAGGCGCACCCACCCCGTCGGCGCTGCCGGGGCCGTCCATCCGGGAAGGATTCCGTCATGGCCGCTCAGGTCGACACCCCGCGCGCGGCGCGGCTCACCCGCATCCGCCAGGCACTCGGCCCGCGGGAGTGGGCGAGCGTGGCCGGCATGGCCGGCGTCATCATCGGGCTGCACGTGACCGGCTGGTTCGCCCTGATCGCGATCATCGCTCCGCGGCACTACCACTTCGGCGCCGACGGCCAGGTGTTCGGCATCGGCCTCGGGGTCACCGCCTACACCCTGGGGCTGCGCCACGCCTTCGACGCCGACCACATCGCCGCGATCGACAACACCACCCGCAAGCTGATGACCGACGGCCAGCGGCCGCTGTCGGTCGGGTTCTTCTTCTCCCTCGGCCACTCCACGATCGTCTTCGCGCTGGCGTTCCTGTTCGGCATCGGGATACGTTCGCTGGCCGGGCAGGTCGAGGACGACGGCTCCACCCTGCACGCCGTCACCGGCTGGATCGGCACCACCGTCTCCGGCGGCTTCCTCTACCTCATCGCCGCGATCAACCTCGGCGTGCTGCTGGGGATCCTGGGGGTGTTCCGGGACATGCGGCACGGGCGCTACGACGAGGCCGCCCTCGAGGAGCAGCTGAACTCCCGCGGCCTGATGAACCGGCTGCTCGGCCGCGTCACCAGGGCGATCACCAGGCCGTGGCAGATGTACCCGCTGGGTGTCCTGTTCGGTCTCGGCTTCGACACCGCCACCGAGGTCGCGCTGTTGTTCCTGGCCGCCGGGGCGGCCGGGGCCGGGCTGCCCTGGTACGCCATCCTCGTGCTGCCGGTCCTGTTCGCCGCGGGCATGAGCCTGCTGGACACCATCGACGGGTCGTTCATGAACTTCGCCTACGGCTGGGCGTTCTCCAGGCCCGTCCGCAAGGTCTACTACAACATCATGATCACCGGGCTGTCGGTCGCGGTCGCCTTCCTCATCGGCACCGTGGAACTGCTCGGCATCCTCGCCGAGAAGGCAAGCCTCACCGGCGGTTTCTGGGACTGGGTCAGCGGCCTGGACCTCAACATCCTCGGCTACTTCGTCGTCGCCCTGTTCGCCCTGACCTGGGCGGCCGCGCTGCTGGTGTGGAAGTACGGGCGCATCGAGGAGAAGTGGTCCCCCAGCAGCCGCGAGCACACCCGACAGGCCGAGCCCGCGAGCTGACCTCGGCCGCGCGCCCGGCGCGGCCGCCGTTCCGGCAGTGGTCGATCATGTCCGCATCCGCGCACACGCCCGCCGGCGGGTGGACGGGGCGGGCGGACGGTGCGGGCGGGTCATCCCACAGCCGGACGGAGTTCATCCCAGAGGGTGATGCGGGCCACGTTCCCCCGGAATATCGTCCTCAGCTGTGTAAGGAATGATTTCGGCGAACGAGGATCTGTTCCATACGGGGCGAACGTGCGGGATACCGCGGGCGGACGGCGTGGAGGGCCTGGTGGTCGAGGCGTTTGTGGTCGTCGGTGTGACGCGACGGGCCCGGCTGGCGGACCCCTGTTCGTTCCGGCGGCCGGCCGGCGCGTACCGGCCCCGCCCGGAACGCGCCGGCCGGACACTGCCGGGCGCCGTGGTGGGCTGTTGTCGTCCGGCCCCGCGGGTGGGCTGAACATTTCCCGGGAAGGCCCGTCTCCCCGAGCGGGCCGGTATCTCCCGAGAAGGTCGATATTTCGAAGTTCCGAGTTTTTGTTCCGGCTCGTGAAGGCTCGCGCAAGGACAAGGAGAAGTCGTGGCGCACTACAATTTCGGGATCAAATGGCTGAAAGCGTTCCGGGAGAGCGCTGAGGCGGTCTGCAAGCTCTACGACGACGAGAACTTCGTCTTCGAGGACGTGATGCTCGACCAGCACAACATCAACAACAAGCCGGATCTGCATCGCCTTTTCGCCCCGTACGCGAACAAGGACCCGGAGAACGGCATTGGCATCCACAACTTCCGGATTCGCTCCTACATCGGCAACGAGCGGGTGGGCCTGCTCCGCTGGGAGTGGAGCCCCGAGCACGCCGCGGTCTTCCTCGGCCTGGACGTCGCGAACAAGCCGTTCGGCACCCAGGGCCACACCTTCCACATCTACAACGAGAAGGGCCTGATCGTCCGCGAGTCCTCCTGGTGGGACGCGTCCGCGGTGCTGCGCGCGGTCGGGCCCGTCAGCCCCACCAAGAGCCTGACCGGCACCAAGCCCACCACGGTGAAGGTCTCCACCGGCGCCCCCTTCACCCGGGCGGCCAGCGGCCTGGAGCACGCCCAGCGGTGGGCCGCCGCCCTCGGCGGGGACACGGCCGCCCTGGCCGACCTGTACGCCGACTACTTCACCCTCGAGTGGACCAAGGTCGACGACCACCTCGACGACACCGTCACCGACCGCGAGACCCTTGTGGAGCGGCTCGGCGGGATCGCCAGCGGGGAGAACGGCACCTACACCTTCACTCCCACCGCGTGGTTCGGCGGGCCCGGCGACAGCTACGGCCTCATCCACTGGAACGTCCGGATCGAGGGGGCCACGACCTACCGTGGCCTGCCCACCAGCGGCAAGACGCTGGAGACCCTCGGCTCGACGTTCCACCAGTTCGACTCCGAGGGAAAGATCATCCTTGAGTCGACCTACTGGGAGGACAACCGCGTCTTCGAGGCGCTCGGGGTGCCGGTCATCCGCCCGCACTACTGGGACGAGAACTTCGATCCGGCCAGCCTGCTGCCCGGATAGCACAGGGCCCGGGCACACACCCGGTCGCTGACGGCGACGGGATGCGAGCGGGACCTGCGGCGGCGGTGCCAGGCGAGGATTCGAGATCCGGTGACAGAGCCGGTCCGGGTACCTCCGCCACGGCCCGCCGCCTGTTCGCGTGCGCGCACCGTTCGCGGGCGGCGCGCCCGGGCGTCCCGCCCGGCGCCCTGTCCGGGCCCTGGCGGGCGGCGCCCGGGACGCCCTGTTCGCGCTCTCTTTGTACGTCAGGTATCTATTTGTACGTCGGGTGTGTCGGCTGCTCGGTCCAGATGGTCTTGCCCAGGCGGCTGTAGCGGCTGCCCCACCGCCGGGTCATCTGGGCCACCAGGAACAGGCCGCGGCCCCCCTCGTCGGTGCTGCGGGCATAGCACAGCCGTGGCTGGGTGAAGCTGGCGTCCGAGACCTCGCAGACGAGCAGGTCGTCGCGGATCAGCCGGACCCTGATCGGGCCCTGCGCGTACCGGATGGCGTTGGTGATCAGCTCGCTGATGACCAGTTCCGTGCTGAAGGACAGGGTGTCCAGGTCCCAGTCGGCCAGCTGCCGGGTCGTGAGGCCACGGACCTCGGAGACCACGGACGGGTCGGCGGGGAACTCCCACTCGACGACGGCCTCGGCCGTCACGGTGCGGGTGCGGGCGAGCAGGACGACGATGTCGTCCGCGGGCGGGGCCGAGGAGGTGTCGCCAAGGAGGGCCTGGCCGATGTCGTCCAGAGACCGGTCGCTCTCGCAGAGTGACTCCAGGTGTCCGTGGAGCCACTCCATCCCCTGGGTGACGTCGCGGTCGTACCGGTTGAGCAGGCCGTCGGTGTACAGGGCGAGGACGCTGCCGGGCGCCAGCGTGATCTCGGTGACCTCGAAGGGCATCCCGCCCACGCCGAGCGGCGGCCCGGGGGTGACGTCGACGAAGTCGACCTTGCCCTCCGGCGTCACCACGGCCGGCGGCGGATGCCCGGCGCTGGCGATCGCGCAGCGGCCGGAGACCGGGTCGTACACCGCGTAGACGCAGGTCGCGCCCACCGTGTCCCGCCGGGACGGGTCGGCCTCACTGGCGAGCCGCTGCACGAGGTCGTCGAGGTGGGCGAGCAGTTCGCCGGGCTCGAGGTCGAGATCGGCCAGGGTCTGCACGGCGGTACGCAGCCGTCCCATGGTGGCGCTCGCGGGCAGGCCGTGCCCGATGACGTCACCGACGACGAAGGCCACCCGCAGCGAGGACAGCGGGATGACGTCGTACCAGTCACCGCCCACCTGGCGCCCGCGGTCGGCCGGGACGTACCTGCCGGCGGTCTCGGCCGCGGTGGTGTCGGTCCTCGCCTGGGGCAGCAGGGCCCGCTGCAGCGCGATGGCCGCCCGGCGCTCGCGGGTGTACCGGCGGGCGTTGTCGATGCTCAGCTCGGCGCGGGAGACGATCTCCCGTAGCAGCTTGCGGTCGTCCCGGTTGAAGACCGGGGCCGAGCCGGTCCGCCACACGCTGACGATCCCGAACAGCAGGCCGCGGACGTACAGGGGCGCGCTCATCCCCGAATGCGCGTCCAGCGGGATCATCGCGTCCGTGAAATCGCTCGCGTAGGGGACGACCTCCGCCCGGGTGGTGGCCATCAGAACCCTGCCGCGCTGCAGGCTGTGGATTTCGAACCCGTCCGGGAACGGCGGGATCGGCATGTCCGTCCGGATGAATCCGGGATGCCAGGAACCGTGGTGGCGGACCGCGGCGACGCGCCGCAGGCGCAACTGTCCACCGCCGAATGTTTGCGGCGGCTCGTCTCCGGCCCGCACGGCTTCACTGAGATCGACCGTGGCCACGTCGGCGAGGGCCGGGACGAGGACCTCGGCCAGATCCTGGGCCGTGTGGTCGACGTCCAGTGAGCGGCCGATACGTTTGGCCGCCGCATAGAGCAGATACAGATCGTGCGGGTTCTGCTGCTGTCCGGTCATATCAGATCCATGGCACATTCCAACGACGTCGCATGAAACACGATCCCGATACCAGGCCTCCGTATCGTGCTGAAGGAGCACACGCCCGGCTCATGGGGCGACGTCGCAGAATACCATCCGATACGGTTTCCCGGCCGATTCACCGGTAGCTCCCGCCGGACGCCCCGCGGATATTCCTGCCTGGCGGGACGGAGCGGCCACGCGGCCGGCGGGCGCGGCGCGCAACGCGGCCGGGGGCACCTCCTGCGTGCACCTCCTGTGTGCGTCCGGTACATGGCTGCGCTGTCCTCCGCTGGCCGTCCCCGGTCGGCCCGGGCC
>NZ_CAKKTL010000007.1:40225-45687 GCF_920664355.1 Protofrankia sp. CiP1_Cm_nod2 | reverse complement strand
ACGCGTAAGGTCGTCGGCAGCGTCAGATGTGTATAAGAGACAGGGGTGTACCCGGTGCCGCTCCCGCACACCGGCCATCTCGGCAAGTACCTGCTGGAGGACGTCGTGAGCGAGATCACGGCCGGGATGAACGGCGCCGACCCCTCCCCGGACGTGGACTCCGTGGTGCGGCCGGGTTGAGCGTGCCACCGCCCGTTCCGCCCGGCCCGCGGGCCGCGAGGCCTGAGGCGTCTTCCTCGCCACTGGCCCCGCCACCGGTTCCGACAGGGGTCTCGTCGCCGGCGGTGTCCTATCGGGACGCCGGCGTCGACATCGACGCCGGTGACCGTGCAGTCACGCTCATGCGTGAGCACGTCGCCCGGGCCACGCGGCCCGAGGTGGTCGGTTCCCTCGGCGGTTTCGCCGGGCTGTTCGCGCTCGACGTCGCCCGCTACCGGCGTCCGCTGCTCGCCTCGTCGACCGACGGCGTAGGCACGAAGATCGCCATTGCGCGGGCGGTCGGACGACACGACACCGTCGGTGTCGACCTGGTCGCGATGGTCGTGGACGACCTGGTGGTCTGCGGCGCCGAACCGCTGTTCCTGCTGGACTACATCGCCTGCGGGACGGTCGTCCCGGAGCGGATCGCGGCGGTCGTCGCCGGGATCGCGCGGGGCTGCCAGCAGGCCGGCGCCGCGCTGGTCGGCGGTGAGACCGCGGAGCATCCCGGCCTGATGGGCGCCGACGACTACGATCTCGCCGCCACCGGCGTCGGTGTGGTGGAGGCGGACGCGCTGCTGGGGCCGGACCGGGTGCGGCCCGGGGACGCGGTGGTCGCGATGGCCTCGTCCGGCCTGCACTCCAACGGGTACTCCCTGGTGCGCCACGCGCTGCTCGGCCCGCCGGACCCGGACGGCCCCGGCGGGGTGTCCGCGGAAGGCCGGGCCGCCCTGGCCCGCCACGAGGACGACCTGGGCGCCACTCTCGGTGACGCGCTGCTCGTCCCCACCCGGATCTACGCCCGCGACTGTCTCGCCCTGGCCGAGGCGCTGGACGTCCACGCCTTCGCGCATGTCACCGGCGGCGGGCTCGCGGCCAACCTGGCGCGGGTGCTGCCCGCCGGCCTGACCGCCCGGCTGGACCGCGCCACCTGGGCCCCGCCGCCCCTGTTCGCCCTGCTGGCCGGGCGTGGCGGCATACCGCGGGCCGAGATGGAACGCACGTTCAACCTCGGGGTGGGGATGGTCGCCGTGCTCGGCGCGGACGATGCGCCCGCCGCCGTGGACCTGCTCGCCGCCCGCGGGATCCCCGCCTGGATCGTCGGGGAGGTCACCGCCCGCCCCGGCGGGGGCACCGCCGAGGGCGCCGCCGGCTCCGTCAACGGTGCCGCGGAGGAGGGCCGGGCCGAGCTTGTCGGGGAACACCCGCCCGCCGGGTAGCCGGCGCTGGTCGGTGCCTCCCGGGGCTGGTCAGTCCCCGGGGGGTTTGGGGCCGCGGGGCCGCTGGCGGTACAGCGGCAGGATCCGGGCGTTCGTGCCGACCGCCCGGCGGGGCGCGGACTCCGATGCCCGCAGATAGGCGGTGAGCTCCGGCAGCGGCATGGCCGCGCCGGTGTACAGGCCCTGGACGAAGTCGCACCGCAGCGCCGCCAGCGCGGCCATGAGCTCGGCGGTCTCCACCCCCTCCGCGACCACCTGGAGGCTGTGGGTGTGCGCCAGGTGGATCGTGGCGGAGACGATCGCGGCGTCACCCTGCTCGACCAGCAGTTTGCGGACGAAGCTCTGGTCCACCTTGACCTCGTCGAGGATCCGCTCCTGCAGCATGGTCAGAGAGGAGAATCCGGTGCCGAAGTCGTCGACGGCGATCCGGACGCCGATCTCCCGCAGCTTGCCCAGCAGCCGGTGGGCCGTCCGCTTGTCCGACATCATCGCGGTCTCGGTGATCTCCAGGGTGAGTGCCGCCGCCGGGACGTCGTGCTTGACCAGCAGCTTCGCCACGTCCCCGGGAAGTTCGGTGTTCAGGAGGTTGCGGGCGGAGAGGTTGACCGACACCGTGATGTCGAACCCGCTGGCCCGCCAGCCGGCGCACGCGACGAGGGCCTGCTCGAGGATCGCCTTGGTGAAGTCCTGCACCAGCCCGGACTGTTCGATCGCGGGGACGAACATCTCGGGGGTGAGCATCCCGCGCCGTGGATGCTTCCAGCGCACCAGTGCCTCGACGCCGCTGATCCGCCCGGTCCGCAGCTCCACCTGGGGCTGGTAGTTCAGTACCAGCTCGTTCCCGCTGATCGCGGAGCGCAGCTCGGCGACCAGGGCGAGCCGTTCCAGGGACGGGTCGTGGCTGCCGGCGTCGAAACGCCGCCACCGGGGATGGGAGTGTTTCGCCTGGTACATGGCGATGTCGGCGTGTTTTAGCAGCTCCTCGATGGTGCCGCCGTCCTGCGGGTGGCAGGCGACCCCGAGGGACGCCTCCACCGCCAGCGGGATGCCGTCCAGGACGATGTCCCGGCACAGCACGTCGGCGAGTTCGGCGGCGGCCGCCTCGGCCTGGGCGGGGTCGTCGATACCGGTGACGAGGACGGCGAACTCGTCCCCGCCCAGGCGGGTGACGACGTCGTCCGCCCGGACGCCGCGCCGCAGCCGTTCGGCGACCGCCTGTAGCACCCGGTCGCCGGCGCTGTGCCCGAGGGTGTCGTTGATGATTTTGAAGCGGTCCAGGTCGATCATCACGAGGGCGACGGACCGCCCGCTCTCGGCCTGCCGCCGCAGCTCGGCCGCTGCCCTGGCCATCAGCAGCCGGCGGTTGCCCAGGCCGGTCAGCCAGTCGTGCCCGGCGTCGTGGGCCTGCTCCTCGGCCACCTGGCGGGCGTGGGCCTCCAGCCGGGCATGCGCGAGGGCGCGGGAGACTGCCTGGGTGAAGGCCGCCAGGACCTGCTCCTCGTGGCGACGCCAGGCCGTCGGCCGGCGGAAGCTCAGGGTGAGTAAGCCGATCCGTTCCTCGCCCGCGAGCAGGGGGGCGCTGATCTCCCGGAGCCGGGGTGGCAGCCACCGGCGGCGCCCGGGCGGAACCGGCCATCGCTCCTCCTGCCGGTGGGCGTCCCGCCCGGAAGGAGAGTCTTGCTGGTGGGCGTCTTCCGGCGGCGCACCTGGCGGTGGATGCCGCCCGGCCGTTGCCGGCGCGTGCTGGCCGGCCGCTGCCGACGCGGTGCCGGTGAGCGTGGGGCCGGTGAGCGTGGCGCTGGCGGGTGCGGCGTCAGTGGGTGTGGTGTCGGTGGACGCGCTGTCGGCGGGCCTGCTGTCGGTCGGTGCGGTGCCGGCGGGCGCGGCGGGCCAGGTGGTCAGCACCGTGCTGTCCGCGCGGAAGAGGATCTCGGCCCTGCGTTGTGCGATCATGATGACGGTTGGCTCGTCGGCGTCGGCGAGCTCCCGGGTAGCGGCGTTGACCTCGTCCCAGTGGCCGCGTTCCTCCAGGGAGCGCAGCCTGCGGTAGTGGCCGATGCCGGGACCGGCCGCGGCGAACGGAAGCGCCAGCGCGACGGCCGGGCTCCAGCTCACGGCCGCGACCAGCAGCAGGCCCAGTGCGGTGTTCGCGATGATCGACTGCATTCGCAGGAGGGCGAAGCTGTCGTGCGGCATGCGGCGGGCCGGCCATCTCGACCACGTTGTGACGCGCGTTGCGATACACGCGGTGAGAAGCGTGCTGAGAAGCCAGGTGAGGATGCCGCAGGCCATGGCGGCGACGGCCACGGCGACGAACGCACGGGTGCTCGGCAGCGCCGCCGGCAGGCCACGGCCACCCATGACCGCGGCCGCGGCCAGGACAGCCATCCCGGTACTCGTGGTGACGACAGCGGTGCGTACCAGCGCTGGGAACCGCCGGTGCCCGGCGGCCAGCTGCGCTCCCAGCGTTGTCGGCAGGCTGAGCAGGACGACCCACGGGCCCGGGACCAGCGCGAGGGCGATGATCAGCGAAGATTCCCTGAGGTTGACGCCATCCAGATTCCGGCCGATCCGGCGAATGACCACCGGTAGCTGGCCAAGCACGCACGCCAGCAGAGCCAGGGCGAGCGCGCCCCAGGCGGGCCGGTCACCCCGGGCGGCGAACAGTGCCGCGACGGCGACGGCGACAGCCACGGCGGACGTGCACGCGAGCACGCCGTACAGAATCTGGGGCGAACGAAGGGAACGTGACCGTTCATCACCCTGGGTAGCATGATCTGAGGAGGCGGACGGCGGCTTCGTGGACATGTAGCCGGCCTCCGTCTCGACCTTGCGGGCAACGCGCCGATGCCTGCCAGCAGCCTTCTCGTAGGCTCACGTTCAGGCCGAGACCCGCTCGGATGGAACGGCCGTCATTGCCGCCAGCTGGTGCGGTCCGATGGCGATGCGACCCCGCCAGTTTGCCACGTGTATCGGTCGAGTCCGTGCTGACCGGGATGCTCAGCTCGAATGTTGCCCATAGTGGCATAGATCATATAGCGGTCCGTTACAATATGTCTCATATAAATAACTAAATGTGACAAAATTTGGATGATTCGCACGCTGCGGCTCCCCATCGCCATGCCCGTCTGTCGGGCCCGCGACGGAGGTATGGCGGCGGCGTACGGACGCGGTACCCGGGCCTGTGATGCTCGCCCGTCGACCCGCGGACCGTCCGGCGGACGCCCGCGGCTTCACGTGCTACCCGATGGCCACGTGGGCCGGTGAACCCGCCGGAACCCGCGGAGCGACCACGCACCAGCCCTGTGAGACCCGTCCGCGCGCCCCCGGACGGAGCCGCCTGCGCCCCGGAGGTGCGCCGGCTGGTGGGCCTGCGGGCCGTGTGAGCTCCCGTGACCGGACGTTCACGGGACGCCGACGGCTCGCACCGCCCCGGGACGGCTGCCTCCGGTGGAGCGCCGGCCGCGCGATGGCCGCCCCGGAAGAGCTCGAAGCGTCCAGAACGGGTGCGCGTCCCACACGTGGAACGGGCGTGGGACGCGCACCCCTGGCGCACCTTGCGGTGGTGAGGAGCACTGCCCGACGGTGGTACCCGGTGACGCGGGACCCACGGGCCTGCGCACCATGCGCGTACCGCTACCGTCGGCCGGTGTCCTCATCCTCATCGACGTAGTCGTACTCGTAGGAATCATCCGAGTACGGATCGTCCGCAGTGTCGTCTCGCGTACTGCTCGCGCCCAGATCGGCCTTCAGCCGATCCAGGTCCATATTCGGCGAGTTGTACTTGAGCTCGCGGGCGACTTTCGTCTGCTTGGCCTTCGCTCGGCCGCGCCCCATGGCTCGACCCCCTCGAACATGACGACGGGGACCCGCCCCGGTGCTCTCATTGTCTCGTGCCTCCCGAGACTACAGGGATCGCGGGCCGCCCGGCATGCCAACCCCACAGTTGTCCGGTTGGGAGGCGATCGCAGCGGCATATACGTGACATGAATCACAGATCGAAATCTGGCGACCGGCCGCTTCGGCTACTCCTGAACGCCGGGG
>NZ_CAKKTL010000007.1:20881-39841 GCF_920664355.1 Protofrankia sp. CiP1_Cm_nod2 | reverse complement strand
AACGAGAATCTGGCGTAGCCGTCCGACCTCGCTGATGCGGCGCTCCGCCAGCTGGGTGGCGGCGACGGTGGAGGTGACCCCGGTCCGCTCGGCGAGGGCCAGCACCTCCAGGGTCGAGGCGAAGATGCCGCTCGCCTTCGCCCGCGCCCGCTCCGGGGAGTAGCCCTCGATCTCGTCGGCGACCTGGATGAGCCCCCCGGCGTTGACCACGAAGTCCGGCGCGTAGAGCACACCCGTCCCGGCCAGCAGCTTGTCCACGTCCGCGTCCGCGAGCTGGTTGTTGGCCGCGCCACACACGACGCGCGCCTGCAGCGCCCCGACGACGTCCGCGGTGAGGGCGCCACCGAGCGCGCAGGGGGAGTACACGTCCGCGTCGGCCCCGATGAGCGCGTCGGGGTCGGCGTGCGTCTCGGCGTCGGGATACTCCGCCCGCAGCCGCCGCAGGGCCGCCTCGCTGACGTCCGCGGCGACCACCCGGGCGCCGTCGGCGAGCAGCTGGCCCACCAGCCGCCGGCCGACCTTGCCGACGCCGCTGACGGCCACCCGCCGGCCCGCCAGCGACGGCACGCCCCACAGGTGCCGGGCGCAGGCGCGCATCCCCTCGAACACGCCGTAGGCGGTCAGGATGCCGGAGTCGCCCGAGCCGCCGTGCGCGGGGGAGCGTCCGGTGACCCACCGGCACTCCCGCGCGATCACGTCCATGTCCTCGACGTACGTGCCGACGTCGCAGGCGGTGATGTAGCGGCCGCCGAGCGACGCCACGAAACGCCCGTACGCGCGCAGCAGCGGCTCGGACTTGTCCCGCCCGGGGTCGCCGAGGATGACCGCCTTGCCGCCGCCGAGGTCCAGGCCGGCGCAGGCGGCCTTGTAGGCCATGGCCCTGGACAGGGCAAGGGCGTCGCTCAGGGCCACGTCCTCGTCGGCGTAGGGGTGGAATCTGGTCCCGCCGAGGGCGGGGCCGAGGGCGGTCGAGTAGATCGCGATGATCGCGCGCAGCCCGCTGGCGGGGTCCATGCAGAAGACCACCTGTTCGTGCTGCGAACCGGCGGTGAAGACGGACGGCACCGGTGAGGCTCCCTTCGCCGGGAACGTGGGGTTCGTCAGGGAAATGACCATCAATGATCATCGGGGTCGACGCCTGGCCGGGCGGAACGTCCCGGACGGGCGCGGCCGGTGTCCGCAACGTATCCGCGGGTGCCTCCATGGGCTGGTGTGGTGGTGATTGTTCGTCGTTGCCGCCGTGTGCCCCCGTCGTCTTCCGGGGGGTGCGTGTCGACGATGGGCCTACGGCGGCTCGCTGATGTTCCCGGCATGCCAGGATCTCTTCTGTGGCGCCTGTCGTGAGTCCGGCCGCCTACCTGCGGGTGTACGAGCCGCTGGCGGCCTTCCCCCCGGCCGAACGGCTCCGTTGGGAGCGGTACGCGGCCGAGGGAGGCGTGCCCAGCCGTCGTGCCGGTGCCCGGCGGGAACGCGCCGTCGCGCTGGCCGCGACCATCCGTCCCTCGCTGGACGTGGCCGACGAGTCCGCCTTCGTGCAGATGGCGGACGGCCTGATGTTCGTCTGCCCCTGGTACACCCAGCTGCGGGTGTGGCAGGCCGCGATGGAGTTCCGCGGCCGGCTGCCCGAGCGGGTGGCCGAGGCGTTCATCCCGCGCCGGCTGGCCGAGCCCGCCGAGACCGAGCTGGACCGCTGGCGCAGCCGCCGGCCCGGTCTCAAGGTCTACGTCCAGACCTGCACCTGGATGGTGCCGCCGCCGTGGTTCGTCCTGTTCGATCCCGCGGAGCGGGTCCTGGTCACGGGTGACACCGTCGACAGGTCGCTGCTCTACCGGACGTCGATGGGCCTCGCCCGGCGCCGGGTCACCCGGGCCCTGGAGGCGCTTGACGTGCTGCGCCGGGTCGCGCCGGACTCGCCGGGCGTCGACGGCGTGGCCGAGCTCGGGGGCTGGCTGGAGGACTTCCACCCGCACAGCCGGATCGAGCTCGACTACGGGGGCGTCGTCGATCTGCTCGACGACGACGCGCTGCGCGGCGACACGTCGGTCGCGGACCTGGGCGAGGCGATCACGGCGTTACGCCGAGGGCGAACAGACGCGGCGGTTACGGCGTATGGGCGTGTCCTGAACCGGTGGAGACCGCTTCAGACCAGGGAGTCCGCAAGCTGATAGTTCATGGGTTCTAACTGAGCGTGATTGCTCGCTTCGGACGTCGTGTGACTAGTCAGCAGATGGTCCTGACGTGCCATGTCCGAAATGCCCCCGAAGGATGCACGATCTGTATGGGACGGAGCGACGCTCTGTGACGGGAGGCCAACGCAATGACGACGAGAACACCGGACGCTGAGCCGCTGCTGACGCCCGCTGAAGTGGCAACGATGTTTCGTGTCGACCCGAAGACGGTGACCAGGTGGGCCAAGGCGGGCAAGCTCACGTCGATCCGCACTCTCGGCGGCCATCGCCGCTACCGGGAGGCGGAGGTCCGGGCTCTCCTCAAGGGGATCCCATCCGTGGGAAGTGAGGTATAGCCCCACGCCAACGCGATCAGACGCATCGGATCCTCCTTCCTGTTTCGGCATGGTCCGCAAGCTTCGGGGTCCAGGCGGTTCCGGCTGCTTGCGATGCGGCCAGGCTAAGGCCGGGGGGATCGTCGGTACGGCGGTTGTTCCAACCAGGGGCAATGGTTGTGCTTCGGATGTGTCGATCTTGTCGAAGATGAGGACGTGCCAGTACGTCCAGTCGTTTTCGGGTTCTTCGACCAGGATCCGGGAGTCTTCGACCAGGAAGCCGGGGTCCCTGGCCAGGATCCGGGGGTCTTCGACCAGAGGCTGAGGGCGGCGTGCCGCAGTTCTTCGCCCGCCGCCTCAGGCCCGGGTTCCCGGACCGCTGACAGACCGGCGTTCCGGGTCGGAGCCCCCGGGCCCGGGCACCCCCGAGGGGCCCGGGTACCCCGAGGGGGTCGTGACACACGGTTCCCGCCGTGGTCAGGGCTCGGCCGGTGGCCAGTGGATCAGATCCAGGGCCGCCGGGCATCCCTGGGACCGGCGCCCGCCAGGATGGCCGCCCGCGCCGCGGCCGCGGCTGGGGATGCCGCGGCCCGCCGGGCGGGTGACGGCCGATCTCGCATGGACGTCCGCCGGCCGGGTGGCTGCCGGCCGGGTGGCTGCCGGCCGCGCGCCGTCCCTGCCCGCGCCTGATCACGCCTGATCACGCGGTCAGGTCATGCGTGGTCACGAATCCCCTGCCGTCCCGCGGCCCGGGCACAGTGGGCGCCGCAGAAGAACTGGCCGTTGGTCTGCGCCCCGTGCCCGGAAATCTTCACGCCGCAGTGCTCGCAGACCGGGGCCATCGCGTGGATGGCGCACTCAAAGCTGTCAAATACGTGCACATTTCCCTGGGCGTGCACCTCGAAGCTCATCTCGTAGTCGTTACCGCAAACCTCACAACTGCCCATTGTGACTCCCCGTCGGCGCCCTTGTGGTGGCTTTGTCGCTTTGTCGCTGCTCACTGCTCGCTGTTCGGTGGGCCCGGGGGCCGGGACGCGACCGACACGGCACCGGGATTCTCCGGAGCGGGCCGGAACGCCGGGCCCCCGGGCCGTTCACCGGTAATCCGCTGTAGCCGCTCGTGCCCGGCCGCGTGGTGGCCAAACCGGTGCCGGCGAACTCCCTTTCGGCGGCCGGGCTTTCCGCGGTCGGGCAAGCGGGCCCGGCCGCCGGTTCTTCCGGTTCGGCCCGCCTTCACACGGCTGTTCCGGTGCCCCGGAGCCCGCCAGTCACGCCGGACCGGCGACGCGCCGTATTCCAGGCACATCCCGGATAGCCCGTATCCATATACGTCGTATCCCGGTTACGGAGCACACATTTCCAGGCATGGACGCGCGACATTGCCGGGCTCGTTCGTGGAGAGCCGGGAGCAGGTGCCGAGGGAGCCGGGCGGCCCCGCGCTGGACATGGCTTCCCGGTGGTGGGCCTGGCGCGGCTGGTGATGGGCGCCGGCTGGGCGAGGCCGCGGGCCGGCCATGTTGCGGCCGGGCACACGTGAAGTACCGCTTGGCCTGAACGTGGTAGGTCAGGCCGCGGGCCGGGCCATGTTGCGGCCGGGCACACGGGATGCCGGGCCGCCGCCGCACCGGGGCGGTCCCCTGTCGCCTGTCGGGGCGGGCCGCTCCCGGGCGCGTCGGAGTGTCCGGCGGGCGGGCGCAGAGCCTCCCGCGGGCCGGGAGCCCCCCGCGCCGGGCCTCGGCCGGGCCCTGGCCGGGCTGCCTTTCCTCCTGGTCGCCAGGGTATTTTCTGCCCGGCGGGACGGGTATTCCTCCCTATTTACCGAGGCGATTTACCGGGAGTTCGTCAAATCGACCGGAAGTCGCTCGTGGACGACAGGTTAGAAGTGTGTAAAAATTCCATTTCGCAAACGTCGACCGGCCCGCCTCGATGATTCATTAGTGGCGACGTCCTCCCAGCTCACAGGGCATCCGGGAGTTCGCGGTGCCGGCTGGCTCCCATAGCAGACGGCGGGTCCAGCGCCGGTGCGCTCTTTCCGTCCCGTGATTCACGACTCACCGCTCCAATCATACGTGCGTATATGCGGACCGTACGATGGAATTGTGTCAGGTGCGAGAATCGTGAAAGAAGGCAGTGAGCCACATGAATCCGCAGTCGCCCGACACGAACAGGGCCCGTGAGTCCGCCGACGTCGTCCTCATCGGCGCGGGAATCATGAGTGCCACCCTCGGTACTCTGCTGCGCAGACTCCAGCCGGACTGGTCGATCGACGTGTACGAGCGATTGCCCAGGGTCGCCGAGGAGAGTTCGGATCCGTGGAACAACGCGGGTACCGGTCACGCCGCCCTGTGCGAACTGAACTACACCAGTGAGCTCCCGGACGGCACCATCGACGTGCGGAAGGCCGTCGGGATCAACGAACAGTTCCAGGTGAGCCGGCAGTTCTGGTCGTATCTGGTGGAGGACGGAACATTTTCCGAGCCGGAGACCTTCATCAACTCGACGCCGCACATGACCTTCGTGCAGGGGGCGACCGATGTCGACTTCCTGCGCAGGAGATACGAGGCGCTGCGTACCGAGCCGCTGTTCTCCGCCATGGAGTTCAGCGACGATCCCGCCGTGATCCAGCGGTGGGCTCCGCTGCTGATCGAGCAGCGCAAACCCGGCGAGCAGATAGCCGCGACCCGTGACATCTCCGGGACCGACGTGGACTTCGGTTCCCTGAGCCGGCAGCTCTTCCGGACGCTTGAGGCCTCTGGCGTCGGTATCCACCTCAACCAGGAGATCAGGGCGCTGACGCGGAAGCCGGACGGCCGGTGGCGGCTGCGCATCCACAACAACACGACCGGGAAGACCAAGGAGGTCTCCGCGCGATTCGTGTTCGTCGGCGCGGGTGGGTGGGCGCTGAAGATCCTGCAGAAATCACGGATACCCGAGGCCTACGGTTTCGCCCTGCTGCCCATCAGCGGGCAGTTTCTCCGTACCGACAATCCGGCCGTCGTCGCCCGGCACCACGCGAAGGTGTACGGCAAGGCGCCGATCGGCGCGCCGCCGATGTCCATGCCGCACCTGGACACCAGGATCGTCGACGGCAAGAAGTCGATCCTGTTCGGCCCGTACGCCGGCTCGAGTCCGAAGTTCCTCAAGCACGGCTCCGTCCTTGACATGCCGTCGTCCATCCGTTGGCACAACGTCCTCCCGCTGCTTGCCATGGCGAGGGACAACATCGCCCTTGTCGCCCTGCTGGTGAACGCGCTGCGAGCGACCCGGAAGAAGAAGATTGCCGAGCTCGCGAAGTTCGTTCCCGGCGCACTGGCCAAGGACTGGCGGATCATCACGGCCGGGCAGCGGGCACAGATCGTGAAGAAGGATCCCGAGAAGGGGGGGATCCTCCAGTTCGGCACCGAGGTCGTCGCGTCCGCAGACGGCTCCATCGCCGGAGTTCTCGGTGCCTCACCCGGAGCGTCCACCGCTGTACCGATCATGCTTGATCTTCTCCAGCGGTGCTTTCCAGAGCGTTATGACGTCTGGCGGCCCATGCTGAACGAAATGATCCCCACGTTCGGTCAGCGGCTCTCGGACAATACCGAGCTCGCGGCCCAGACGATGGCCGCGACCGCGAAGACCCTGCACCTCACCGAAATTTCTCGGCCCCTTTCGCGGCGATCCGCCGATCCGGTGGACTGACCGGCCGCCGGATGAACCGGATGTCGCCGGACGACGATGCTCGCTCGGTGGGTGCGGTCCGCTCGCGGGGGTGGGCGCGGCCGTCCGCACCCGGCCTGGGACGGACTTCGACGAGGCCCGGACAGCACCGTTCTGTCCGGGCCGGCCGTCGCGTGGCCGCGCGGGAAACGGGTGGCCCCGGTAGCTGGTTTTCCCGGCATCCCGGCATCCCGGCATCCCGGCTCCGGGTCCCGGCATCCCGGGCCGGGTCCTAGACTGACGGCATGGCGTTGGGCGATGCGAAGTATGTTGCTGTGACGACTTTCCGTAAGACCGGTGTCGCCGTGTCCACGCCCACGTGGATCGTTCCGCTTGACGGGGGCCGGGTCGGATTCAACACGTCGTCGGTGTCCGGTAAGTACAAGCGGCTCCGGAACAGCCCCAGGATCGTGCTGCAGCCGTCGGACGCACGCGGGCGCGTCCGGGCCGATTCGTCGCCTGTCGAGGGGACCGCCGAGTTGGCGACCTCCGGCGACGGCTTTGACGAGGTCCAGCGCAAGGTCCGCGCGAAATACGGTGTGATGGTCTCGGTGTCAAGGCTGTTCAACACGCTCAGCCGTCTCGGCCGGGCGAAACTGCCGTACGGCGACGTCGCCGTCATCATCACGCCGGCCACCTCGGAATAACGATTATCTCCACGCCATCGCTGACGGCGGCTGCCCGCGGCCGCGTGCTCAGTCGGGGAGGCCCTGGTCGCGGATGATGCGGTCGATGCGGCGGTCGGGGATCAGCCACAGGATGGCGACGGCGACGAAGAAGCCGAGCGCGATCCGGATGCCGATGCGCCCGTGGCCGGTGAGCAGCGCGCTCACGATGCCGGCGAGATAGAGGATCACGGATGCCTTGCCCTTGAGGTCCCGTCCGACAGCCTGCCGCAGCGGGGAGCCCGCGCCCTCGTTCCGAATGATCACAGTTTGTAGCACGAAGTAGGCGATCGCGGCCGCGAGCAGGTTCACCCCGTAGAGGACCACGGGCGTGCGGGCGAATTCGCTGTCGTCCATCCACGCGGTGGTGAATGGAAACAGGGAAAGGAAGAACAGCAGGCCCAGGTTCGCCCAGAGCACGCCGCCGGTGCTGCGCTGGACCAGTTGGAAGGTGTGGTGGTGGTTGTTCCAGTAGATGCCGACATAGACGAAGCTGAGCAGGTAGGTGAGCAACGAGGTCCCGGTGGTGTGCCGCAGCGCCGCCAGATCGTGCCCTTCTGGAACCTTCAGCTCCAGCACCATGATCGTTATGATGATGGCCAGGACAGCGTCGCTAAACGCTTCCAGCCGGCTCGTTCTCACGCGACGGCCGCCCGATCGCGCCCATGACCGGCAGCCCGGCACGCCGGCGGCCGCACACCACGAACATCCCTCCACACGGCGCCCATCATCCCATCCTGGCCGCCGTCCTCAACGCAGGCATGACCACGCCGGGCGCCGCCGGGCACGGATGAGTACCCAGGCGCCATCCGGATCGTGCTCGTTGCTGATCTACGATTGACCAGCCCGCGCACCGCGTCCGATGTCATCGCGCTCAAGGGCGTCATCCGGCCAGGGCGCCCTGTGCTGACCAGCCTTGACACGCTCGTTTCGGCCCGTTATGCCCCCGAGGTTCGCGCTGGCGACTACGATTGTTTTGGCTACCTTCGGTGGTGGCTCCACTGTGAGTGATCTAACGGTGGCAGAGGGGCGCCCAGGCGGACGCCTACGCGGGGCGGAGGCGAGGGGATGGCCGAGAACACGCTGCTGACCATCCGTGCCTCGGGCTCGGCGACCACCGGGGGTCGCCTGCCGCTGGCCGAGTTGGCCCGGCTCGCCGGTGAGTTCCAGGCAACCGTGGAGCGGATCGCGCTTGGCCTGCGTGGGCTCTCCCCCGTTGCCGGCCGTCGCCCGAAACATGTCGTCGAGGCCGTCGGCATGGAAGTCAGGGCGCTGACAAGCGGATCCGCGGTTCTGACCGTCGGTCGGATAACCCAGCCGATGTTGGGAGACGATCTCCTGATCGATTCTCTGGAGACGCTGGAAGCAGGGCTCGACGCCATCGCCAACGGTCGACCGACGCCGGAGGTCTTCACCGCCCCCGTCCTCGACGGGCTGTTGAAGCTCTCTGGTGGTGTCGCGGACGGCACGCTTGCGGGTGTTGAGATCCAGCGCGGCGGGCGGACGACAATCCGCTTCGACACGCAGCTGTATTCCTCGGTCCGCGCCGCTCGGCGCGCTGTCAGCATCACCGAGCAAGTGATCGTGGGCCGGCTGCAGATGGGCGACTTCGCACGGGGCGCATTGCGTTGCCGGATCGACACGGTTACCAGCAGTGTCTCCTGCACCTTCGACGAGGGGCTCAAGAAGGATGTCCTCGCGGCAATGAATTCGCTGGTCCGTGCTCGTGGGCTTGCCGAGTCGACAGCGGGTGGCGTGATCCGAGCGTTCACGCTGCGGGCGGTGGAGCGCCTTCCCAGCTCCCCTCATCGCACATTGGACGACATGGCCAGAGAGCAGGAGGTAGAGCCAGTGCGGAGTCTCGCCGAGCTGGCCATGTCGGAACCGCTGACCGACGAGGAGTACGAGGATTTCCTCGCCGCGGCGATGTCGGCACGGGGGGACCAGCCGCCGAGGTGAGTGACTACGTCATTCTTGATACCGACGTCTTCTCCGCAATCACCGCGGGCCGGGCGACGGCGGCGAGATACGAGGCCGTCCTGCGGAACAAGACGCAGGCACTGACCTTCGTCTCGGTCGCCGAGCTGCTCTATGGAGCGCGGCACGGCGGATGGGGTGAGCGTCGGACCACCGCGCTTGTGGAGAAAATTGAGCGCCTGCTGCTCATCCCGTTCGACAAGGAGCTTCCCGCGGTCTGGGCGCAGTTACGCGACCTGGCCCGCCGCCGCGGCCATCCACTCGCCCAGCCCGCGCACACCAACGACCTGTGGATAGCCGCTTGCGCGGTCCTCTATCAGGCACCGCTGTTGACCGGCAACCGGCGACATTTCCTCGGCGTACCCGAGCTGACGGTGGTCAGGGCGGAGGATCTGGAAGCCGGCGTTCCGTACTGATCCGTCGTCTCCTCCTCGGCAGCCCCGGGCCTGCGTGGTGATCGTCCGCTCGGTGGAGTACACGCTGCTCTGGGTCGACTATCGCGTGGTGACCGCGGTTCGTGGGCTCGGTCTGCGACTGCTGTACTGGCCGAGCGAGGTGATCGTTTTTCTGGCCGGAGTCGGCCTGTGGGTCGCCGCGATCCCCCCGACCATGGCCGGCGTTCTCCATCGCCGCGCGGGACGGATCGCACTGATCGTCGCCATAGTAGGACTGTTGACCTGGAACTTCTCTCTGTGCGTCCCCGGCGGGGGTTGTGTGAGTCCGATCGAGGGCTGGTGGAGGTTTACCTCGAAACTGGGCGGGGTCAAACGGTCGTAGCGACGTCCCGATAGGATGATCGTGTTGGCGTCGAGTGGCTGGATGGTGGATGGGTCGGCGGGGCTCGTTTCGAGGACCATCGGATGGGGGTGGTGACGAGTGAACCCCACCACAATGAACGCAACAGATCCGCGCTGGCTTTCCCGGGGGTGTCGCCGGAGCGGCAAAGATAACCCACCGCATCGCGCCAGCTCAGATGCCGTCGACATGGGACAGTAGCTGACCAGCAGGTGTGGTTCAAGCAGCTACGAAGCCTATGATCATCGTTTCTGTCCGGCGAGGATCGTCGTGTCCGTCGTACGTCAACCGATGAGTTCTGCCTCGGTCGATGGTCGTACTCTGCAACAGCCGGTTCGAACCAGCAGAGGAGCAGCAGATGGTGATCGTCGCGGGGCATGTCGTCGTCGATCCGCAACAGCGCGAGTCCTACCTCGTGGACTGTGTGAACGTGGTTGAACAGGCCCGCCGCGCATCCGGTTGCCTCGACTTCTCTATCACTGCGGATCTGGTGGATTCCGGCCGCATCGTCATCTTCGAGCGCTGGGAGTCGCAAGCGGCTGTCGAAGCATTCCGGGGCAGCGGCCCCAGCAACGAACAGAGCGCTGCGATACTCGCCGCATTGGTGGCCGAGTACGACGTCGCCGATGTGCGTTCGCTGACCTGAACGGCGGGCGGGCGCCGACGACGACAAGACGCTCAGGTCGCGTGGTTCGCGCAGAACGCGTGGGCCCGGGGACCACCGCGACCACGCTCTGGTCCAGAACATCCGACGCGGCCACGACGACCTCGGGATCGACGTCGACCCACAGCTGCGGCTCTCGGCCGTGTTCACCGAGCTCACCCAGGCCGTCTGACCGCGATCGCCTGGGCCCTGGCGTGCACCGCATCCCCGTAACGCAACAGCGCCAACAGACCCGCCTGATGTGCCTGGGCCGAACGCTGGCTCGGCCGGTGACTGAGTCGATCACCGGCCGAGCGCAGGGTCCTGCTCTGCTTGCGTGCGCTACTTCTGAGGGTTTGTCATACGTCTCCCATTAGGGCTTCGGGGCCAGCGTGGGCGTGGGTGCCAGTGTGGGGGTCGGGATCGGGGTCGGAGTGGGGATCGGGGCCGGCGTGGCGGTCAAGATCGGAGCCGGAGCCGAGATACCGGGAGGAGTCCAGGTGATCGTGACCTCACCGTTGCCGTCGTTGATCGTGCCCGAGTTGACCCCGGTGGTCAGGACGGGGTTCCCGATGGTCGACGCGGCGAACGAGCTCCCGCCCGCGCCCCCGCCGCCGGCGCCACCGTAGCCGCCGAAGGTGCCGCCGCCACCGGAGCCGCCGCCACCACCGAAGTAGCCGCCGCCCGCGCCGCCGCCCGCGCCACCACCGGACGTGGTGGCGGTCGGGTCCAGGCAGGGCGGGGTGTGCACCCCGCTGCAGGGCAGGTTCCCGGCACCGCCGACACCGCCGGCACCGGACGTGCCGTCAGTACCGTCTCCGCCGCAGCGCGGATCGGCCAGCGGATCGGTGGTCGGGGGATTCCCGGCGCCGTGCCGGCACGCGTTCAGTCCTCCGGCGCCTCCGGTGGTCTGGGTGCCGCCCTTGCCCGGGAGTCCGGCATTACCACCATCGACGGTCGACCCAGCGTCGGTGCCGGCGTCACCGCCGCCGGCACCCCCGGCTCCGCCGAGCGCGTTGCCCTGCCCGCCGGTGCCGCCGCCGCCGCCTCCGCCGGCACCGACCAGCACCCGGGTGGACTGGTCGCACTTCCGTGCGGCACATCCTGCCGCGGCCACGCGGACGTCGGAGGAACCGCCGCCGCCGGAACCGTTACCACCGTCGAACGCTGTCCCGCCGTTCGCGCCGGAGCCATCACCAGGCCCACCTGACACGCCGGCGTCGGACCCACCGAACCCGCCGAGTGCTCCCGATCCGCCGGAGGGGCCATTGCTCATTCCGCCCGAGCGCGAGGCCGCGGTTCCGTTGGCGCCCTTGCCCGCCACGTCCACCTGCAGGACCTGGTTGCCCTTCAGCCCCGTCAGTGATCCGGACGCCTGGCCACCGCCACCTCCGGGACGCCCGGTGATGTCCCCTGCCGGGGACGGGTGTGCCGCGTCACCAGTGATGAAGTAGTGCCCGCCCTGGGCGCCGGTCACCACGACCTCGACCGAGCTCACTCCCGCGGGCACCGTGAAGGTGTCCGATCCGATGTTGTGATAGGTGCAGGTCATTGTCGTCGTCCCGGACAGCACACCGGTCGTCCCGCACACCGGCGGGGGCGGTACGGCCTTCGGTGGTGCGCTGATCGCGATCCCCACCGGCCGGTCACCGACGGGGATCGGGGTGCCGGCGGTGTTGCTGGCCACATCGATCGGCGTCACCGTGTCGCTGTCGCGGTTGACCGCATAGGCGGCCACGCCGTCCGGCGTGACCGCGATGTAGAACGGTTCGATGCCTCCGGTGGAGATAGGAGTGCCGGGGGTGCTGGTGGCCACATCGATCGGCGTCACCACGGCGTCACGCTCATTGGTGACGTACACGGTTCGGCCATCGGGCGTGATCGAGATCCCGACCGGGCGGTCGCTGACCTGAATCGGTTTGCCAGGGGTGTTGGTGGCCACATCGATCGGTGTCACGGTGGCGCTGGCAGCGTCGGCGTTGTCCGTGACGTACACGGTCCTGCCGTCGGGTGTGATCACAATTCCCTGCGGGTTGTTCCCGGCTGGGATCGGTGTGCCGGGGGTGTTGGTGGCGACATCGATCGGCGTCACCGTGTTGCTTGCGGCGTTGGTGACGTAGGCGGTCCTGCCATCGGGGGTGATCGCGACGTAGTGTGCGTCGTCCCCCACCGGGATGCGGGCACCGGGAGTACTGGTGGCCACATCGATCGGCGTCACGTCATCGCTGGCGTTGTCCACCACGTAAGCGGTCCGGCCGTCGGGAGTCACTGCGACCCCGAACGGGAACTGACCGACCGGGATCGGGGCGCCAGGGGTGCTGGTGGCCACATCGATCGGCGTCACCGTGTTGTCAGCCCGGTTCGTCACATAGACGGTCCTGCCATCAGGTGTGACCGTAAGCCCTCTGGGGCTTGCACCTACCCGGATCGGGGCACCGGCCGTATTGGTCGTCACGTCGATCGGGGTGACCGTGTTCCCGAAATTGTTGATCACATAGGCGGTGGCCGCTGCCGGCTTCGGAGCAGGGCTCGGCGTTGGGTTCGGACTCGGTGTCGGGCTCGGTGTCGGTGTCGGTGTCGGTGTCGGGCTCGGTGTCGGAGGCGTGGACGGCTTCGTGGGCCTGGGCTCCTGCGAGGAACCCCACGTGATGATGACCTCGCCGTCGCCCTTGTTGACGGTGCCGGCGTTGACACCGGCGGTCAGGGCGACAGAGCTCACTGTCGGTGCGGCGAAGGAGCTTCCCCCGCCCCCACCGGCGCCTGCCCCGCCGCCACCGATCGTGAGGCCGCCACCTCCCGAGCCACCGCCACCACCGAAGTACCCACCACCACCGCCGCCACCGGCGCCACCGCCCGCAGCCGAATCATCGGGGTTCCGGCAGGGCGGGGTGTGCACACCCAGGCAGGCCTGGTTTCCCACGCCCCCGGCGCCGCCTGACCCAGAGCGGCCATCGGTGCCATCACCGCCGAAACGCGGATCGTTGGGATCGGGTGGAGGCGGAGTCGCGTGCCGCCCGGCGTTGAGCCCCCCGGCCCCACCCGCGGTCTGGGTTCCACCGCCCCCAGGAGTCCCCGGGTGGCCACCATCGACGACGGCACCACCAGCCGCGCCGGCAGTACTGCCACCGGCGCCGCCGGCACCGCCCAGCGCGTAGCCCTGGCCGCCAGTGCCGCCGCCTCCGCCGCCGCCCGCACCGACCAGCACCCGGTCCGCCAGACCGCACGTCAACGTCGCGCAGCCACCAGCCGCGATCCGTACATCCGAGGAACCGCCGCCACCGGCGCCGTTGCCACCGTTGAGGCTCGCGGTCCCGCCATCAGCCCCGGCGGCGTCCCCCTTACCGCCTGCCACACCACCGTTGGAGCCGCCGAAGCCCCCCACGGCGCCCTGTCCTCCGGATGGTCCGTTGTTCTTCCCGCCAGACCGGCTCGCCGCCGTGCCGTCAGTACCCTTGCCGGCAACATCGACCTGCAGAACCTGACCTGCGGACAGATCCGCTATCACGCCGTACGCCTGGCTGCCGCCCCCACCCGGACGGCCGGTGATATCACCCACCGGCGAGCCGCCATGACTGGCGTCCCCGGCAATAAAGTAATGCCCGCCCTGGGCGCCGACCACCGTGATCTCGACCCATTTTGCGCCGTTGGGCACGGTGAAGGTGTCTGACCCGACCGTGCTGTAGGTGCATGTCTTCTTGTCGAGGACGCCTGAGCTCCCACAGGATTTTTTCGGAGAGGCGCTCGACGAGGACACCGCTGCCGCGGAACCGGCCAGCAGCATACTCAGCACAACGCCTAGCACCGAAACAGACCATGCAAAGACACGACGATTGCGTATGATGATCAGCCTCCTCTGGCAGCGTATTCGTGAACCAAACAAAAATCCCAAGACCGGACACCCTCTTGGCTATGCTCCCCGGAACGAGGGTTCCAGGGTCCCGAACTGCTTCTTGCCAGGTCGGGGTTGATGTGCCGGCAAGGCGGCGGGCCATGATATTGATCACCACAATGTGGATCATTGCTTTGGAGCGGTGGACAGGGTTTCTGTAGTCGCGCGGCGGCGATAGGAAATCAACCGGCCGAAGGTCCGTTCCACAGTCCACGCAGAATCGTGGGGTCGCCCAGCACCGCGGGCCCCCGCGCTTCCTGCCCACGATCTTCTTCACCACGTCGTCCGTATACCCGTACAGTTTCGTGGTCCCGGCGCGCGGCACCGGGACCACCTGTCCGCTATGGGTGTTGCAGAAACCGCGTTTCGTCACGTGACGAAACGTCGGGCGGGCCATGCTCGGTGCCGCGCCCGCCCGCGGACCGGGGTTACAGGTGTCTTCAGACGCCGTCGTTGGCGCACAGCGCCCAGACGTCGGAGTAGGTGTTCGGCGAGCTTGTGCCCCCGGTATGGGTGAAGGCTGTCCAGTACGCCGCCGTGGTGGTTCCGTCACTGACCGGGTTGCCGCTCGAGTCGCTGGGGAAACTTCCGTTGAGGTGGTCGCCGCCTGAGCCCGGTCCGGTGAAGTCGGTCGTGGTCACGCTGCCTCCGCTGATGGCGGCGCCCCCGCTGATCAATTTCCCGTCCCCGCTGGGGCAGTTGACTGTCGTCTTCTGGCCTGTGCTCCCCGTGGTCGGGCCGCTCGCCTCGCTGAAGTGGACTTTGACGGTGACGCCGCTGATGTTGATGTTGTTTCCGCTGCAGACCGCGTAGGCGTAGGTCTCGTTGGTGCTGTTGGTGCCGTTGGCCCACCCGACGGCGGTCCAGGCGTTCGGGTTGGTCTCGCCGTCGGCCGCGGCTTTCTGGCCGTAGTCATGTGCGGAGTTGTTGAAGGTGGGGAAGCTGGCGATCGGCTTGAAGTTGCCGACACTGGCCGGGGTGGCGCGCGCCCCGCCGCCGAGCAGGACCGTGTTCGCCGGATAGGTCGCGGTGACCAGGCCCACCGTCGACCCGCTGGTGGGTGCGTTGGTCTTGTTCATGACCACCTGGGTGTGGTTGATCAGGTTGCTGGTGAAGCACACCGCGAAGGGGGTGGTGGAGAAGGAACTGTCGGCCTGGCCGCCGCTTCCGCCGATCCCGAGCCAGTGCGTCACGTCGGTGCCGACAACCCCGGTGGAACCGGTGTATTCGGTGGTGCCGTCGGGACTGGGTGAGGTGCCCATCACATGGTTGCCGTTGCCGGTGCCGGTGGCCTGGTTGATCCCACCGCCGGAGATCAGGCCGCTACTACAGTCCGCGTGGGTTGAGATCTCGGAGTTAGGGTTTGCAGGACCGCTGGTGGCCCCGGGTGACTTCACCGTGACGCCCACGGTGTTGGCGTGTGCCGTGGCCGGGAAGGCCACCGCCAGCGCGGCGCCCAGGACCAGTGCTGTTCCCGCTGTGCGCGTACGCACGGACAGATGTGATCTCACGTCAACCTTCGCGTCAGGGGTGCGCGATGCGAGCAGATGCGCCCGTCCGCACCGGGGGTGACAACTTCTGCGCGTGTAACGCAGGGTGTGCGACGCTGCACAAGACCCGCAGATGCGGAGCTATCGGCGACTATAGACCGCTTCTACGCGGAACTTGTGGTCCCTTGCGCCGATCTGAAGCGAGGAAGTTGTGGAACGCTGATAAATTGTCCTGAATTATCCGTTTCACACCTTTCCGGTGGCGGCGTGGACGCGGCTTCCGCGCCGGGGAGCTGGGCGTATGCGCGGCGCGTAGGGGGTTGGTGGAGCGGTCGGCGGAGGCTCCCCACGAGCTGGTTCGGGTGCCGGCGCGGCAGACGCGGCAGTCCCCGGCTGCCCTTCCGCGCCCTTTCAGCTGCCGAGCAGCGCAAGATCCTCTTCCGGCTCAGCTTGATCTTTAGCCTTTTCGCTGCTGGTGGGCGGTGATGGTCCGGTCCCGTTTGACGGTTTTCCCGACGTCGTGGCGGGGTGCTGGTCTGCGGTTGTGGGTGCTGGGTGGGCGGCCGGGGTGGCCACGGTCGGGACATGGGCCGATCTCCGCGCTATCCCTCCGATATGTCCGACGCGGAGTGGGCCTACGTACAGCCGCTACTACCTCCGCAGCCGAAGGACGGTCGCCGCGCCATCGCCTCGAGTTTTCGTCGCTACACCCGTTGCTGCATGATGATCTTAAAAAGATCTCACTCTTGGAGTGAAACCGCAGGTCGGGGGTGGTGGACAGGAGCGGGGTCGAACCGCCGACCTTCCGCTTTTCAGGCCGAATCGACCGTGTCGCCAGTGTCCGTAGCCGTGCATTTCCGTCCGTGGAGCGCCGCCGAAGTACCTGTTTGGTCGTCGACATTGCTACACCCGCCGCTACACCTCCGGCTAACGGGCCGTGAGTCAAAGAGCGGCGACGAACTCCTCGATCGACAGCCCCGTGTCACGAACGATCCGACGCAGTGTCCCGACCGGGATGTCACGACCCGGATGAACAGGTACGACCGTGAAACGACCCTCGGTGTTCCGCATCATGTGATGGCTTCCCTTGATACGAACCACCTCGAAGCCGAGCTTCTCAGGGACCTTGACCACATCCCCGCCAGGCAGCACGGGAAGAGGAGGCATCAGGCGACGTCCTGCACGATCGTCAGGACCGGTGGGACACCGAACTCCTCGATGACCAGCCTGACGGCCTCGTAGAGATCCGCTACAGCGTCCTCGGGAGTGTCACCGAGCCCGTGCGCGCCACCGCTGGGGAACGACGCATGGGCCGCCCAGGTGCCGCCCTCCTCCTGCTCCAGCTCGTAGGGAATCTGGACCATCCGCTTCATGGCGCTGACTGTACGCCGCCAGCCGCAAGGTTTGCGGCCTCCGCGTGTTCCACTGGATGGCCCTGGCGGCGGACACGTGGACGTTTCCACAACCATGGCGTTCCCCTCCCTGCCCGGGCGCCCGGATGTCCTGGCCAGAACTGGCAGAGCTGCCCGGGATGCCAGCCCCACGTGTGCCCGTCCGGGAGAATCCAGCCTGAGGGCTCGCCATCCAGGTTCTCGACACCGTGCGCCGCCCCCGGCTTCCACCTTCAAGATCGACATCGCCTTCTCCGCCGGCCGCCCGGCGTTGTCCAACGAGATCCGGCTGCCCGCGCCCGGGGCCGAGGCCAACGTGCAGATCTTCGCCGCGACCGGACTGCGCCGGCAGCGGGCGCTGCCGCAGCACCGTCGAGGTAGAAGCGCCGCGCAGCCTGTCTGCGGTCGGCGTTTGAGGCACTCGTCGTTGGCGGCATTGTCGAGCGCGGCCGTCGTGGCGGCGAGTTCGCGCGCGACCAGCTCATGAAGATCCCTGCCGCTGGTGAAGTCGTCCAGGCGGCGTAGCTGCGCGCCCCGATCCTCCACCGTGCGGGGTGAACGCCTCCCGGCGGGAACCACGCAGGTCAGACCCGATCCGACCTTGACCGTCCGCCGCTCTAGCATCACGGTCGTTGCTACACCCGTT
The DNA here is from genome assembly GCF_920664355.1 of Protofrankia sp. CiP1_Cm_nod2. Taxonomy (NCBI): domain Bacteria; kingdom Bacillati; phylum Actinomycetota; class Actinomycetes; order Frankiales; family Frankiaceae; genus Protofrankia; species Protofrankia sp. CiP1_Cm_nod2. The sequence goes on along the minus strand of NZ_CAKKTL010000007.1, from coordinate 22,140 downwards.
GCTACAGAATAATCTTCAAGTAGCTCTAATTGATCTCAACATGGAGACAAAAGGCCTGGTCAGATGCGGTGGGCAGGGGCGGGGTCGAACCGCCGACCTTCCGCTTTTCAGGCCGCTCCATACCGTCCAGGAATGTCCGCACACGTACCCTGACGTGCACTTCTGGCTGCTGGAGTACCCCTCTGGCGGCCCGCGTTGCCACACGCACTGCCACACATCCGCCGCCCCCGAGAGGGCCGGCGGTGCCGCTGCCGAGACTTCGCTGCACCCATGTGTGGCAACGACTACGGCAGCAGGCAGTGCGAACCAGGCAGCGCCACCCGAGAGATCCCCCGCGGCCTGGCGGCCGAACACGGCCGTGCGTGATCTCTGATGAGCGCCGACGCGGCAGAAGCCGCCGCATCGACGCCGATTTCCCCCCGAAGCGGGGGATCCGCCGCCACTCCCGTGAAGATCGTTACAACTGTGATCGTGACGGTCGTCGGACTGACGTTCCTGTTCAGCTTCGGCAACATCTTCGCGCTCGGACTCCGACTCGGCGTCTCCCTCTGGGTCGCCCCCCTCGTCGCACCCGCCGTCGATCTCTCTGTCGTCGGACTCCTCCTCGGCACCCGCCACCTCGCCCTGCACGGCGGACCCGCCGACGTACAACGATCCGCACGACGCCTGCTCATCTTCGCCAGCATCGTCACCTTGGCGCTGAACATCGCCGAACCACTGATCACACGCCAGTACGGCAAAGCTGCCTTCGACGCAGTCGGCCCGCTCCTCCTTATCGGATGGGCAGAAGTCGGACCAAAACTCATCCAAGCAATGCAAGGCACCGGCACCGGCACCGGCACCACACAGACGTCATTTCCGACGAACCTTGGCCCAGGTTTCCACACCGGAAAGAAACTACCCACCACCGACCAGCGCGATCTGGCGTCGCCATGCATTCCACACCAGCAGAAAATGGACCAGCCGTCGTCTCGCGGACACCGCAGGAGAGCCTCCGAACAGGACCTGCTGCACCGTGCACGCGCCGAGGACGCACTCCATTGGGAGACCCACCACCGCCCGATCTCTGCTGAAACACTCCGCAAACACCTCCACGTCGGCGCGCCTACCGCTCGCAACATCGTCACGCAACTCCGAACCGACACCCACGCCCGCCTCGATAATGGAGCCGATACCGACATTCCCAGCGGTGAAGGCAACGGAGTCTCGGAACCATGACAGGGGCGGTGGGTAGCTGGACGGATACGGTCCAGCTACCC
>NZ_CAKKTL010000007.1:18893-20577 GCF_920664355.1 Protofrankia sp. CiP1_Cm_nod2 | reverse complement strand
ACCGCCCGTTAAAATGCGCGTCGACGATGGCCCCCACCGGCGTCCGTCAGCTGCGCTCGGCGAGATCGTTCGCGCCGTCTGACAGGGCTCGGCGTTCAGGGTTTCGCGAGCCCTGGTTTCGCTGAATGCGAGGTTCCCGCCTGTCCTGTGGACACCAGTGTGCGACTGGCCGTTGCCGCGACGGCAAGGGCGGCCAGGCGGTGCGGGGCCCGCAGCCGGGTGAATGAGCCCGCCGCGAGAGAGATCGCGAGTCCGCTTCCGGCGAGGGTGAGGGCGTGGCCGAGTCCGGTGTGTTGGGCGGTGAGCCCGCCGGCCGCTGCGCCGATGGGCTGGCCGCCCCAGGCGATGATCCTGGCGGTGGTGTTGACCCTTGCCTGGAGCTCGATGGGTGCGATGGTCTGGCGTACGACGATGCCGTTGAGGCTGACGGTGGTGTTGGCCGCCTGCCAGGCGAGCAGTGCCAGCGCGCCCGGGATCAGAGTGGTACTCACCGCCCAGCAGCCGAGGAAGACCAGGCCGGCGGCCAGGCCACCGAGGGTCAGCCAGCCGACCGGAAAGCGCCGCTGCAGCGGCGCGATCAGCAGGCTGCCTGTCAGGCTGCCGGCGCCAGCGGCGGCGTAGAGCAGTCCGATCCGCCCGTCGTCGTCGGGGAGCCCGAGCCGGCGGACCGCGACGACGACGATCAGGCCGGTGATGAAGCCCGCGGTCAGGCTGTTACCGAGGCCGATAAGTGTCAGGGTGCGGACGAGCCGGTGCTCCCACACCCACCGCAGGCCTTCGCCGATGTCGGCGCGCAGCGACCGCCGGACTGGCCGCACTGTCGGTGAGGGCGGGGGAAGCCGGGCCATCAGCAGTGCGGAGGCGGCGAAACTGGCGGCGTCGACGGAGAGGGCGGGGCCGGCGCCGACGGTGGCGGCGAGCAGGCCGCCCGCCGCGGGCCCGGCGAGGGCGATCACCGTGCTGACGGAGCTCATCCGTCCGGTGGCCTGCCCCATCGCGCCAGGGGGGACCAGCGCGGCCAGCGCTCGGAAGCCGGCCGCGTCGGAGAAGGTCAGAGCTGCGGCGTTGCCCGCCGCGACGATCAGCAGCTGCGTGGTGGTGAGTACGTCGATCGCGTCTGTCAGCGGGATGCTGGCTAGGAGAAGGCAGCTGGCCAGGTTCGATGCGACAAGCACGCGGCGGGGATCGAGGCGGTCGGCCCATGCTCCGGCGGGTAGCCCGAGCAGCAGGTAGGGGACGGCTTCGAAGGCGGTCAGCAGCCCGGTGAGGGCGGCGCTGCCGCTGCGTTGGTAGATCAGCAGCGGCAGCGCGACGAGGCTGACGGCCGATCCGGCCCAGGAGACCGCCCGTGCGGTCAGGAAGCGCCGATACCCGGATCGGTCGAGGGCCTGGTCGGCGAGAACCTGGTCGGCGTCGAGGGCGGTCGCCGGCTGCTCCGGGCTGGGGGGTGTGGTCATGGGTGCAGGGCCGCGGCCAGGGCTTCGACGCCTTGGACGCCGGCGAGGTTCGTCGAGTTCCACTGCGGGAGAAAGACGATGGTGCTGGTGCGGACGGCGGTGACCGTAGGCAGTGTCCTGGCGAGGAAGGTCCGGGCGTCGGTCTGGCTCTCGCCGCCGCTGAGCAGGTACACGAGTGTGGCCGGGTCGTCCTTGATGATGGTTTCCTTCGACAGCTCGCCGTAGTA
>NZ_CAKKTL010000007.1:13406-18464 GCF_920664355.1 Protofrankia sp. CiP1_Cm_nod2 | reverse complement strand
CTGGCCCGCGGGGAGTGCACCGGCGTAGATGTTGCGGGCACCGGCGCGCCGGGCGATGTCGGTGTAGACGCCGTCGTAGGTGTAGATCGAGCCGTTGTAGGTGCTGATCATCGCGACGGGTACGGGTGGCTGGCCGTCGACTTTCGCCGTCACCGCGGCGAGGCGGGTGTCGATGTCGGAGCTCAGCTGGGCCGCCTTCTCCTCCACGCCGAAGATGCGGCCCAGGGTGTTCAGGTCGGTGGTGACGTCGGTGACCTTCGCCCTGGTCGCGTCGTCGGTGCAGAAGCCGCTGAGGATCAGGACCGGGGTTCCTCGGGCGGTGAGGTCGTCGAGGGTGGGCAGCTGCTGGCCGTCGAAGAGGTACGAGCCGTCCGCCCAGATCAGGTCGGGACGCGCGGCGAGGAGTTGTTCCCGTGTCGGCGCGCTCTCGCTGAGGACGGGGATGGCGGTGACAGCCGCGGCGTAGGCGGGCTCGGGGCTGCCGTTGCTGGTGTTGTACTGGCCCACGATCTTCTCCCCGAGTCCGAGCGCCGCGAGAAGATCGGTGTTGGTGGGCCACCCGGAGATGACCCTGGTGGGCGCCCGGTCGAACCGCAGGGTGCGTCCGCAGTTGTTCACGCTGACCGGATAGCCGGCCTGGCTGCCGACGGCACCGGGCTGCTGTCCAGCCGGCGTCGAGGACGGCGCGGAGGAGTCGCCACAGGCGGTGGATGCCATGGCGGTGGCCAGGAGGGCCAGACCGAACGCGAGCGCCGTTCTCGGGGCGCGGCGGGTGATCATATGGTTCCTTCCAGGGAGAAGGTCGCGCTGTCAGGTGCCGGTGCTGGCGGGGTGGACGGCTCCCGTGGTGGTGGCAGCGGCTGCTGGACGAGCGGCTGCCGGGTGGCGGGCGGTGGCGGTTGGCCACCGGTCAGCGAGGTGAACGCGAAGTGCGGCCGTCCGGTGAGCGGATGGGTTCCGCGGTGGGCGTGCACCCCGAAGACCGTGCGCAGCAGGTCGGGAGTGAGGACTTCGGTGGGGGTGCCCGCGGCGACGACCCGGCCATCGGCCATGACGTGGACCACGTCGCAGTACGCGGCGGCGAGGTCGAGGTCGTGCAGTGCGGCGAGGACGGTGATCCCCAGCGAGTGAATCAGGTCGAGCAGGTCGAGCCGCGACCCGATGTCGAGGTGATTGGTGGGTTCGTCGAGCACGAGCAGGCGGGGCTGCTGGGCCAGTGCCCGGGCCAGCAGGACCCGTTGCTTCTCCCCGCCGGACAGCGAGGTGAACGGTCGCTGTGCCTTCTCGGCCATCCGTACGGTGCGCAACGCCTCGTCGATGATCTTTTTGTCGCCCGGGGAGGTGGGGCTCCAGGCGTTCTGGTGCGGGAGGCGGCCGGTGCTGACCACGTCGCGCACCGACAGAGCGACGTCGCCACCGTGTTCCTGCGCGAGTGCGCCCACCTGTCGGGCGGCGGCCCGCGGTCCCAGGTCTCGGTGCAGGTCGCGGCCGTCGAGCAGCACCGTTCCGGAATGCGGTCGCAGGGCGTGGTAGACGGTCTTGAGCGCGGTGGACTTGCCGCTGCCGTTCGGTCCGAGTAGCCCGACGAAGGTCCCGGGAGCGCAGTCGACGGTCAGGTCCCGCACGATCGCGGCCCGGTCGATACGGACCTCGACGCGTTCGATGCGCAGTCCGGTCACGAGGTGCCTCCGGGGTTGCCGCGCCGCAGCAGGACAAGGAAGAACGGAACGCCGGCGACAGCGGTGACGATGGTCAGCGGCAGTTCGAGCGGTTGGGTCACCGTCCGCGCGGCGAGGTCTGCCAGCACGAGGAAGTTGCCGCCGAGCAGGGCGGTCAGCGGCAGCAGTCGGCGGTGGTCGGCGCCCACCAGCAGGCGGACACAGTGCGGGGCGATCAGGCCGACGAACTGCACCCCGCCGGCGACCGCGATGACGGTTCCGGTGAGCAGCGCGGCGATGACGAGCAGCTCGGTGCGCAGCGCGCTGACCGCGACCCCGGCGGAGGCGGCCATGTCGTCGCCGAGGAGCAGCGCGTTGAGGGTCCGTCCGCGCAGGATGAGCCAGCAGGTGCACACCGTGACGATGGCGGCGGGCGGGCCCAGCTTGTGCCAGTCGGCGCCGGACACCATCCCGAGCAGCCAGAACAGGAGGTGCGCGAGCTGATTACTGGACACGCGCAGCTGTAGGAAGCTGGTCGCGGCCTGCAGCAGGTACCCGAGAGCGACGCCGGCCAGCAGAAGTCGGGTCGGTTCGACACGCCCCGCCCGCCGGCCCAGCACGAGCACCGCGCCCAGGGTGAGGACGGCGCCGGCGAAGGCGGCGCCGGACACGCCCAATGTGGACAGCCAGCCGGCGGCACCGGATCCGCCGGCGCCGGCGAGCGTGAGCACCGCGGCGGCACCGAGGGACGCCCCCGACGAGACGCCGAGGACGTAGGGGTCGGCCAGCGGGTTGCGCACGACCACCTGCAGCGTGGCGCCGGCGACCGCGAGTCCCGCACCGACGACGAAGGCGAGCAGGACCCGCGGGGTGCGAACCTGCCAGATGATCTCGTCGTCGGCTCCGGGCCGGCTGTCCACACCGAAGGCGGGCCCGACGACGTGGGCGACGACGCTCGACCAGACCTCACGCAGCGGAAGCCGGACCGCGCCCACACTGATCGCGACCGCGAGGATCAGGGGTGTCGCGACGATCAGGACCGAGAGGACGAGCCTGAACCGGGTCTGTTCGGAGACCGCCGCGCGGGGGGCTGGGTGTGCGGGCGACGAGGCGACCGCGCTGTTGGCGTACAGAGCCTCTCCCAACAAGAACGATTTTGATCACAAGGAGAGGACCTCCGACGTGCGGCAGCGAGTCGGAGTCCTCGCAGGCCAGGGCCGGTCGAGCAGAGCGGCTGGTCCACGCGGGTGGAGTTCGAGGAGTTGGGCGGAGTCCGATCGGCGCTCAGTGCGGCAGGGGCGTTGCCGGCAGGGATGCCGTCCGGGGCAGGGACCGGGCGGCGGGTAGCCGCTGGCCGCCGAGGAGGGGCATCCCGATCGGGGCGTTGCAGTACAGGCCGGGAACGATCACCCGGGTGACGTGCAGCCCGGCGCGGTGGACGTCCGCGGTGGTGACGTCCACCGCCACGGCCCGATGCCCGCGAGAGGCGAGCCGGTCGACGAGGACCGACAGCCGCCGGTCCGGGGTCGGCGTGGCCGGCGGGGCGAGATCCGCCAGGCTGGTCTCCCCGGTGACGGCGTCCGCGAGCTCGCGGTGGAACTCCGCGCGCACGGCCGGGTCGAGGTGCAGTTGAAGATGGCAGCCGTAGTCGACGACGTCGGAGAGGTCCCGGCGATAGGACTTCCGGTAGGCACGGTCGGCCCGCCACGCTTTGAGCGGGCTGGTCGGGCTGGTCGCCATCCGGGCGTAGGAACCGGTCGGGTCGTCGTAGTCCGCGACGAACAACTGCAGCTGCAACGCTTCGCCGTATGCCTTCATCGCCGCGTCGAGGGGATCGTGGTGCACTCCCATGCCGAGCGTGAGGTAGCCGGTGTGCCTGTCCGCGACGAGCGCGCCGATGACCGGCTCGGAGAACTCGTCGTCGAAGACGAGGAAACGCACGTCGAGGACACCCCGCGGGCCCTGGCAGAAGTCACGTAGCCATCGGGGTGGGACGGCCTGGCGTAGCCCACGCCCGCCGTACCAGGACAGCGTCATGGCGTCGCGTTCGATCACTTCCAGCAACGCCCCGGTCTCGGCCGACAGCCGGTCGGCGCCCGCGGCGAGACCGGCCTGCATGACCGGGTTGGTCCGGGGCACCTGGTTGCCGGCCGACGGCGCGTTCCACGAGACCCAGACCAGCGAGGCGGGAACGAGAACCGGGGCACCGGTACGCAGGTCGCGACCGTGAGCCCACTGCTGGACGAGGTCCGTGGTCATCGGGACCAGGGGGAATCCCGGGGTCTCGTACTGCGCCCGCGCATAGAGCGCGAGACTGCCCGGATCGACGGCGTCGACCCCCGCGTCGGCCAGTTCGGCGTGGCTGGCGCTGATCAGCCCAGGTGGAACGAGGTTGCCGCAGTACCGCTCAGCGGCCTCGCCCAGCGCCGCCGCGACGGTGCGCCGTGGGTCGGCGAAACCGTACCCCGCGCCGGTGGCGTCCGCCGGCCACGGCCCGAACCGGGTCGTGTCACACAACCATGCGTGGGTCAGTGCGAACGACGGGGGAAACCACGACGGCACGGCGCGTGGCACCAGGCGACGCACGATTCCGGTTCTTCCGTCGACGAGCCGGGGATAAGGGACACCGTCCGTTGTCGCGTCAGGAACGGCCCCCGTAGCGGTGCTCATTTCCGTCGCCATCTCTCGCTGTCTCGTCGTTTCGTCATTTCTCGCCGTTTCGCCACTTCTCGCCGTCTCGTCGTTTCTTGCGGTCTCGTCGTTTCTTGCAGTCCCGCAATCACGCGCGGAACCGTCAGGCCAGCGGTAGGGGTTGGTTCACCAGGTCGTCCTGGGTCAGCGGCGCCGTGCTCCAGCCCATGGCGACGGGCACGTCGTAGAGCCGGCGCCCACCGCGCAGCGGATAGGCCGGCGGCCCGTTGCCGACCAGTCCGGGAACGACGACACGAACCACGCGCAGCCCGGTACGCGCGACGTCCGGCGTGGTGAGATCGACGGCCACGGCATGCAGTCCGGCCATGCTCAGGTGTTCGAGGTAGGCGGCGTGGGGGCTCGCAGCCTTTACCGGACAGATTGCGTCAAGCGCGATGCTGGTCTGCGGGCACAGCCGATCCCAGGCGCCTCGCTGAAGGGCCGGGTCGAGGTAGAGCTGCGCGATCGCCGGAAGGTCCACCAGCTCCCGGTAGTCCGCGCTCACCGACGCCCCGTAGCGGCGGTCGGCGCGAAACGGCAGGAAGACATGCTCTTCGATGTCGCCCGCCGCGACCGCCCGCCACACATCGCTGTCGGGGGCCGCGAGCTGCCGGGTCAGCGTGAGCAGTTGCAGGGACTCCACCAGCGCTTTCACCGCGGCGGCGGACGGATCGGCGCGGCAGGCGCTGCCGAACGCGATGATGCCGTC
>NZ_CAKKTL010000007.1:10037-12809 GCF_920664355.1 Protofrankia sp. CiP1_Cm_nod2 | reverse complement strand
GAGGACAGGAACCCCCAGCTGGGAGGGGACGGCGAGCAGTCGGACGGTCAGGGGGCGATCCCGGTACGGCCGGCCCAGCTGGCCGGTCACCACACCCCCATCGGTCACCGCATGTGTCGGTGCGCCGCAGGCCCACCAGATCGTGGTCGCGTCCCGTTCGAACAGCTCCTCCAACGCCGCCGTCTCCGCATCGGCCCGACTCACCCCAGCCGCGATCCCCGAGTACATGAGAGCGTTCGTCGGCGGCTCGGCGCGATGCGGGCCGTGGAAGTAGTCGAGATAGACCAGCGAGGCCGGCACGAGCACACTGTCACCGCTGAGGAGATCCGTGCCCGTCACCCAGGCAACCTCGAGATCGCGGGTGAAGCGGACGAACGGGAAACCTGCCGTCGCGTACTGCCGGTCGGAGTACAACGCGAACTCCAACGGATCAGTCGCGGCGATCCCCTGCGCGCGCAGCGCCTCCCAGCTTGCGACCGGCAGCACCGCTGGCACGGCGTTGCCGCAGTACCGCTCCACCGCTTCACCGATCGCCGCGCCGCGCGCCCGACCGGCGTCACCGAGGGTGGCACCGAATCCGAACCCGTCCGCCCGCCACCCGGCGAACCTGTCGGCGCGGGCCACCCGCGCGCTACGCCCCAGCCAGCCCGCAGGCATACCGGGGGCGGGTGGCTGATCGACCACTGTTGTCAGCAGACCCAGCCGGGAATCGACGAGATCCTCGACGGTCACGACGCACTCCCCCTGCCGACACTCATCGCCACGCCGGCCCGCTGGGTACCGATGTCGCGGGTGGCCGAGGTGTCCTCGTCCATTTGTGCCGCCGTTCCCATGGTCAACAGGACCAGGCGGGTGCCGGTCTGCCCGGATCCGACCAGGACTGTCTGCTCGCAGGCGCGCGTGGTCGTGGTGGTGTAGCGGTTCCGACTCGTGCCCAGGTTGCGCGCCAGATTCGGATGATCACAACTGGTGATCTCCAGGACGAGCCGCGCGCCAGCCGGCACCCGCTCCGCCGCACCGGACAACACGATCGTCCCGGTGACCGAGGACCCGGGGCGCGCAGCCCAGGTGGCGCTACCAAACGCAAGCTCGTAGGCAGGGCCGGCGGGCAGCCAGGCAAGCACCCGGACGATCCAGTCGGCCTCGTCGGCGTCCGTCGACACGGCCAGTTCCACCGTGGCGGAGCCGACCATCGTCACCGCTGCTGCCAGTGGCTCGGAGACGAAGCGGACGGCGTCCGAACGGGCGAGCAACGCTCGGCGGTCCGCGCCGGGCACGGTCGAGGGAAACGGATCCCGCGGGTCGTAGCGGAAACCACATGATCCGTCCGGGCCAGGCCGGTCCGCGGTCAGGGTCCCGTCAGCGCGGGCGTGCCAGACAGCCTCGCTGACCTCCCGCGGCGGCCAGTCGTCGCCAATGGACCACTCGTCAGCGCCGCGGATGAAGACCTCGGCGCCGGACGCGGCCGTCCCCGAGACGGTCACCGCGGCCGTGCCGACGGCTCCGTCCGCGGGCGTGGGCGTCGCGCGCTCCGTCAGCACCTCTCGCAACCAGCTGACGCAGCTAGCCGCGAAGTCGTAGCGTGAGCTCGGTCCATGGTCACGATCGGCGACCCGGGTCGTCGCGGCGAAGGCGAGGTCGTGCCCCCATGCCCCGATGAGCAGACGCCGCGGCGGTCGCGGCGTCACCGCCGAACCGACAAGCCGCCAGTGCTCCAACGTCTCGGAGATCAACAGGTCGTACCAGCCACCCACGTGGAACGCGGCGGCGCGGACGGCCGCGAGCTCGCCGTCCGTGAACGTCTCCGGCCTTGGCGCGGTGCCAGTCCGCAGAATGTCACCCCAATGCGGCAGGACAGCACCCATCCGCTCCGGCAGCTCACACACCGGTAGGTGATCCAGGACGTCAGGCTGCCGGCCATGCACCAGCCGGACCAGACCGTCGCGGCTGGTGCGGGCGTCGGCGCGTTCCAACCACCAGTACGCGTGCTCAGCCAGGCGCAGAATGCCACCGGGCTCGAACTTCGTACGGTGCAGACCCATCGACGGGCCTAGGCTCACGATCGCCCGCACCGCGTCGGGTCGTTCCACCGCCAGCGCCCAGGCGGTGTATCCGGCGTACGAGCCGCCGTAGGCCACCAACCCGCCGTCGCACCAGGGCTGGGACAGGATCCAGTCCACCAGCGCGGCGCCGTCGGCCCGCTCATCCCGGTACGGCCGCCACGTGCCCTCCGAGTCATACCGGCCCCGGACATCCTGCACCACGTAGCCGAATCCACGCTCAGTCCAGCCTTGCCCCTCCGCCAGGTGGGCGGAGCGCCCGTAGGCGGTACGCGTGACGATCACCGGAACCGGCCAGGTGGCACGTGGCGGAACATGGGCATCCACCGCGAGCGGCGTGCCATCAGCCCCTGCCACCGTCAGGTTCACCCACCCTCCGGCGTCCGTGGCCTTCATGCGTGCACCGCGGCGGCCGGAACGCTGAGGGCGGACCCGCCATCCGGTCGGGCCGGGTCGGCGACCAGCGGCAGGGGCAGCACCGGGTGGCGCGCCACCGATCCCGGTGCGGCGACCTCCACCTGGACGTCGACCTCCGGTAGTCGGTCGGATGTCCACCAGGCTTCGATCTCGGCCAGCAACAGACCCGCCACCATGGCCAGCACGCCCCGTCCGGGCCAGGGGACCTCGGGGTGCTCCTCGCCGGACCGGTCGAGCCAGGCCCAGTGGGCCAGCAGTTCCTCGGGCGCATCGGCAGCCGCGAGCCGACGACCCC
>NZ_CAKKTL010000007.1:3369-9885 GCF_920664355.1 Protofrankia sp. CiP1_Cm_nod2 | reverse complement strand
GCACATCCTCATAGCCCGCCGTACGCCCGGGGACGGTCAGTGGACCGGCGAACAACGACAGGCCCTCCGCGTGACAGCGCGTCCACGCCGTGGAGTGCGCCCGGCACCACCGCTCCACCTGACGCCAGTGCGTGTCAGGCAACCAGTGTGCGCAGTCCACCAGCACATCCGCGCCCATCACGGCCTCCTCGTCGACCGGACCGCGCCGCACGCGCACCCAGTCAGCCGCAAGGTCCCCGACAAGCTGGGCGACCGGACCGTCCCCGGAAACGTGCAGCAGCGGTGGGGTGGTCCGGGCCGGCGTCGATGCTCCGTCGCCTCCGTCGATCAGGACGCCCCGATCGGCCAGCGCCTGAACCAGCTGCGCGAGCCCGGACTCCGAGCTCGCGTCCCCCTCCGCGGCAGGCGCAGGCCCCGATCCCACGGGCCCGCTCACCCGTAGCCGATCCCGCAGCTGGGCGACCACCTCCGACGGTCCCAGCACCCGCAGGAACACCTCGCCCGGTCCGACCACACGCCAGCTCCCGTCCGGGAGCGGATAGAGGTGATGGCCATCGGCCAGCTTCATCGAGAACCCTTCACTGACTGAGAAGGCACGCGCCGGGGACCGGGTCCCGGCAGGAACACGCCGGGACCCGGCCGCACAGTCAGCGCCCGATGACGAACGGGTTGTGGACCAGGGCGTTCGTGCCCGGACCCTGCGGCGCCGCCACCGGCGCCACCACCGACACCGGCTCGACGACGAACGGGTTGTGGACCAGCGCGTTCGTGCCCGGACCCTGCGGTGCCGCCACCGGCGCCACCGCGCTCACCTGCTCGACCAGGACCTCGCTCACACATCCTCCTCTTATTGGTATCGGAAACCATTTCCGATAAGGGGACGCTAGAGGTTCTCTGCGCTGACCGCAAGACCCTTCACATCGTCACTTCGGGACGGTCAGGTCGTGGTCCACGCGGTGAGGGCCATGAGCGAGGCAGGTCGAGCTCTGCGTCACGACCCTGCAGCACCGGCGCCCGATGGACCGAACAGTCCCGAGCGCCGAGGTTTCCGCGACAGCACGATGGTCACGTTCTGCCCAGCGGCTCCGGAACAGGGTGGGTCTGGGTGGTGCGCCAGGTCCGGGGGTGCAGGAGCCGTAGTCCGTTGAGGCCGACGATGAGGGTGGAGCCTTCGTGGCCGGCGACGCCGAGGGGCAGGGGTAGGTGGCCGAGCAGGTCCCAGGCGACCAGTGCGGTGATGAAGGTCGCCGCGATGGCCAGGTTGGCGGTGACGACACGGCGGGCGTGGCGGGACAGCTCGATGACCGCGGGCAGGGCGATCAGGTCGTCGCGGACGAGGACCGCATCGGCGGTTTGCAGGGCGAGGTCGGAGCCGTGGCGGCCCATCGCGACGCCGAAGTCGGCGGCGGCGAGCGCGGGGGCATCGTTGACGCCGTCGCCGACCAGCAGCACTCGCCGCCGCTGATCCTGCAAGGCATGAATCCGGGTGACCTTGTCGGCTGGCAGCAGCCCGCCGTGCGCCTCATGGATGCCCAGCTCGGCGGCGAGTCGGCTGGCGGCGCCGGGGTTGTCGCCGGTGAGCAGGACCGGGGATGTTCCGGTGAGTCGGGTCAGGGCGGCCACGGTGGCGGCGGCATGCGGGCGGGTCCGGTCGGTGAGGGTGAGGACCGCGGTGTGATGGTCGTCGATGGTGACGACCACGGCAGTGTGCCCGCTGGCCTGCACGGCGTCTATCGCGGCTCGCGGCCCAGGGGTCAACTGCGCGGCGACAGGACCGTCCTGCGGCCCGTCCAGCAGGCGCGGACTTGCGACCTGCACGCGATGGCCGTCGACGGTGGCGGTCACGCCGCGTCCGGGGGTTGAGGTGAAGTCGTGCGCGGCGGGGATGGCGAGGTTGCGGTCGCGGGCGGCGGCGAGCACGGCCGCGGCGACTGGATGCTCGCTGGGATGTTCGGCGCCAGCGGCCAGTTGGAGTACCCGGTCCGCGTCGATCGCGGGTGCTCTGGAGGGCTGGCCGTCTCCGGAGCCGTCATAGGCGACGTGAACGTCGAGGAGACGGGGGGTGCCTTCGGTGAGGGTGCCGGTCTTGTCGAACGCCACCAGGGTGGTGTCGGCCAGCCGTTCCATGACCACGGCCGACTTGACCAGTACGCCGTGGCGCCCGGCGAGAGCGATCGCGGACAGCAACGGTGGCATCGTCGCGAGCACCACCGCGCACGGCGATGCGACGATCATGAAGGTCATGGCGCGGAGCAGGGTGGGTCGCAACGCCGCGCCGGACAACAGGGGGATGGCGAACAGGGCGAGGGTCGCTGCCACGACGCCGATCGAGTAGCGCTGCTCGACCTTCTCGATGAACAGCTGCGTTCTCGCTTTGGTTGCGGAAGCCTCTTCGACCAAAGCGACGATGCGGGCGATCACCGACTGGCCGGCGGGGCGATGGACCCGGACGGTCAGCGTGCCGGTGCCGTTCAGCGTGCCCGCGAACACCTCATCTCCGGTCACCTTCGCGACCGGCAGGGGTTCGCCGGTGATCGTGGCCTGGTCGGCCTCGCTGGCGCCGCCGACCACCATGGCGTCGGCACCGATGCGTTCCCCGGGGCGGATCCGGATGACGTCCCCGACCCGAAGGTCCACGGTGCTTACCGTCTCCTCCGTTCCGTCGGGACGTATCCGGTTGGCCCGCTCAGGTGCCAGGTCGAGCAGGGCGCGCACGGAGTCGGCGGTGCGCGCGGTCGCGACCGCCTCCAGTGCCCCAGAGGTGGCGAAGATGACGATCAGCAGGGCGCCGTCGAAGACCTGCCCGATACTGGCTGCACCCCACGCGGCGACGATCATCAGCAGGTCCACGTCCAGCGCGCGTTCCCGCAATGCCCGCACCCCGGCCGCAGCTGGTATCCATCCACCGGCGGCGTAGCAGGCGAGGTACAGCACCCACCAGACCGGCGCCGGGGCGCCGGTCACCTGCATGACGCCGCCGACCGCGAACATCACACTCGCCAACGTCGCCCAGCGCACCTCGGTGAGGACCCAGAGACGGGCGGCCAGCTCCCGCCCCGCCACCACGGCGTGCGCTTCGGCCGGATGAAGGGCGGCGGAAGCGGGACTCGTCGTCAGCGTCACCCGAATCACGCTACCTGCGTGACCACGTATATAGCTAGGCAGGAAGGCTACTGGACAGCCGAGTAGCAGGGTGTATCGGTTAACCTTGGTACGTGCACAGCGATCTGCCGGACTTCCGGATGCCGAACGAGGAACAGGTCCATCTGGCCGCCGAAGGCTTCCGGCTACTCGCGGACCCCACCCGCATCAAGATCCTCTGGGCGCTGCTACAAGGTGAGTCCTCGGTTGCCTGCCTCGCTGACCTCGTCGGCGCCGCACCCACGACGGTCAGCCAGCACCTGGCCAAACTGCGCCTCGCCGGGCTGGTCCGTGGACGCCGCGAAGGTACCTTCGTCTACTACTCCGCCGCGGACGTCCACGTGCAGGCCCTGCTCGCCGAGGCACTGTTCCACGCCGACCACGCCGACCGGAACCTGCCCGACCACACGGCCGGCGAGGCGGCACCCCACACCCACATCCCCGCCCGGCCGATCGCGGCGAAGACAAGCCTCTGATCATCAAGCCCGTTCGAAACGGCGACCAGGTGCCGAACACCGCCCATTGGACCGTTCGACGCGGGTCGCGGTAGTCGAGGTCGGACGGCTGTTCGTCGCCGTGGACGGCCTGGCCGAACCACGCGAACGCGCCATGCCCGGGAAGACCACAGCTTTGCCGCGCCGGAGATCCCCTGGGCCGCCGCCCAGCAGGTGACGCACACACCACCCGAGGCAGAGCCCGCCACGCGTTGGAGGGCAGAGACAGACGACACCCCCACGCCCGGAGGGGCAGGGCCCCGCCAGCGCTGCTAACGAAAACGATTACTATTACGGACAGCCATCAGGCAGTTGGATCGCGGCAACGCCGCCACGACCTCGGAGCCACCTATCATGAAGATCGCTTTTGTCGGCAAGGGCGGCAGTGGCAAGACCACCCTGTCCTCGCTGTTCTGCCGCCACCTCGCCGCAGCCGGCGCACCCGTCCTCGCTCTCGACGCGGACATCAACCAGCACCTCGGCGCCGCGCTCGGCCTCGACGACGCGGCCGCGCCCGTGGCGATGGGCGAGCACCTCCACGAGATCAAGGACTACCTCCGCGGCGACAACCCCCGCGTCCCGTCCGCCGACATGATGGTCAAGACCACCCCGCCCGGCACCGGATCACGGCTGCTCCCCCTCGCCGACGACAACCCGCTGTGGCGACGCTTCGCCACCGATGTCGATGGCGTGCGATTGGTCGCGACCGGAGCGTTCACCGACGAAGACCTCGGTGTGGCCTGCTACCACTCCAAACTCGGCGCGGTCGAACTCCTGCTCAACCACCTGATCGACGGACCCGGCGAATACGCCGTCGTCGACATGACCGCCGGCGCCGACGCCTTCGCCTCCGGCCTGTTCGCCCGCTTCGACCACACCTTCCTCGTCTGCGAACCAACCCGCAAAGCCGTCGCCGTCCACCGCCAGTACCGCGACTACGCCCGCGAGTTCGACATCACCCTGTCCGTGATCGGTAACAAGGTCACCGATGACGTCGACGAGGAGTTCCTGCGCCGTGAGGTCGGCGACGACCTCCTCGTCTGTGTCGGACCGTCGGCACCAGTGCGTGCGATGGAGCAGGGCAGACCCTTCCACCTCGACGACCTCGAACCGGTCATCCGCATCGCACTCGACACCATCCGCGACGCCGTCGACGCCACCGAACACGACCCCGATGCCTTCCTCCGACAGATGCACGACCTCCACCTCCGTAACGCCCGATCCTGGGCCGACGCCGCCACCGGCACGGACCTGTCGATCCAGATCGACCCAACCTTCACCTTTCCCCATGCCCGCAACCCACATCAGGCCGTCACGCCGCGCTAACCGGACCCGACAGGCTCAGCGGACGCCCGCCAAGCCACTCGCCCCAGTCCACGACGGGCTGGCTCGCAGTGCCGCGGAACGGAGATCAGGATGCGAGGCCACCCCATGGCGGCCTTCGCCCCTTACAGTCACGGTAAAAGCGGTGCCGCGGCCCCAGACCACCCAGCCGGTGTAGCCACCCTTCACGGTCACCTTGGCGCGGCGCCCGGTGACGTGTTGGCGTCCTCGAACAGGTTGAGCGGGTCCAACACGCCACGTCGCCAGCGTCGTCGGGAACGGCCACCAGCTCTTCCAACCGCTTCACTGCGGCGGCCGGCAGCCGACTGACCACCAGCGCCGGTGAACTGCTGCTCGAACGCCGCCCGCGCCGCGCCCAGCACCCGCTCAACTCACGACGGCCCCGGCGGCTCGACCCGCTGCGCCCGACACCGGGCCAGCAACGCCCGACGCTGCCAGTCGTCGGTCAACTCGACCGGACACACCTCGAAGGCCATCCAGGCGCCCACGCGTCCTCATCGGCGAGAGCGCACTTCCGGAACCCCAACTCCCAGCGGATCTCCGCACAGTGACGTTCGATGGCTCGGCCGGAAAACACGTACTTCCCGAACGGATCCGGCTCGACCCCGACCTGCTGCTCGACGTAGTCGACCACAGCTCTGGGCACCTCGCCGGCGTGCCGCGGGAACCGCGCGCCCCGACGATCACCCTCCGCCCCAATATTGACAATAGTTTTCGTTTTCATCAGGGTGGCACCATGCCCCGTCCCGTTCCCACCGTTCCCACCGAGCCCACCGTGGCCACCGTGGCCGCCGGATGAGCCTGCTCAGTCCCGGTGGAACACGGCCGCCCGCAGTCGATCCGGCCATCGCCGAGAAGCTGCGCGGCTGGATCCGCGCCGCGCTGGACCTCGACGAGGAGGTGACCATGCTCGTCGCCCAGCTGGCGTGCGCGGAGCCGGGCTGTCCACCCGTCGAGACTGTCCTGGCCGCACTGCCGGCAGCCGGCCGACGCTCGGTCACCCTGCCCGGTCCCGCGGCGTGCCTCACCGAGTCCGACGTGCGCCGTGCCTTCCACCTCTCCGGAGAAACGCATGCCCACTGACGCCACCTCGCCGCCGGCCAGTCAGGCCGCCAAGGTCCCGGTGACTGTGCTCACCGGCTTCCTCGGCAGCGGCAAGACCACGCTGCTCAACCGGATCCTCACCGAAGAACACGGCAAGCGCATCGCCGTGATCGAAAACGAGTTCGGTGAGATCGGTATAGACGACGCTCTGGTCGTCGACGCCGAAGAAGAGATCTTCGAGATGAACAACGGCTGCATCTGCTGCACCGTGCGCGGGGACCTGATCCGCATCCTCGGCACGCTGATGCGCCGCCGGGACAGGTTCGACCACATCCTCATCGAGACCACCGGGTTGGCCGACCCGGCCCCGGTCGCGCAGACCTTCTTCGTCGACGACGAGATCGCCGGCCAGCTCCGGCTGGACGCCATTCTCACGCTCGTGGACGCCCGGCACCTGGCCCGCCACCTCGACGACACCAAGCCCGAGGGCGTG
>NZ_CAKKTL010000007.1:0-2988 GCF_920664355.1 Protofrankia sp. CiP1_Cm_nod2 | reverse complement strand
GAGAACGAGGCGGTCGAGCAGATCGCGTTCGCCGACCGGATCGTGCTGAACAAGACCGACCTTGTCGACGAGGCGCAACTGGACGAGGTGATCGGCCGGATCCGGGCGATCAACAAAGTTGCGGAGATCCTGCCCGCCCAGTACGCCAAAGTCGACCTCGACAAGGTCCTCGACGTTGGCGCGTTCGACCTCGGGCGCGCACTCGACGTCGACCCCGCGTTCCTCACCGACGGTGAGCATCAACACGACCTGACCGTGTCCAGCGTCGGCATCGAACTGGCCGGAGACCTGTCCATACCAAAGCTCAACGACTGGCTCGGCGAGCTGCTGTCGACCAAGGGCGCCGACATCTTCCGGTCCAAGGGGGTACTCGCCGTCGCCGACCAGCAGAACCGGTACGTCTTCCAGGGCGTCCACATGCTCTTCGAAGGCACCGACGGCCAGCCCTGGGGCAACGCGGCCCGGGTCAGCCGGTTGGTCTTCATCGGACGCCACCTCGACCGCGCCGCCCTCGAAACCGGACTACGCCGCTGTCTCGCGAGCGCACGGTGAGCCGCACCGCCAACCTCCTCACCGCCGGTCGAACACCGACCACACCCGTCTGGTCGATCGACCTCGACGACGCGGTGAGCACCGTCACCGCCGCACCGCGCGGGTCGTTGGTCGCCGCCGCCTCCCTGTCCGGCCGCACCGTCGTCATCGACACGGACGAAGGGATCATCGTCACCGAGATGCCACACCACGAACTCGGGGCACTCGCCGCGGCGTGGTCGCCGGACGGCCGCCGCCTCGCCGTCGGCGGAGCCGACGGGACCGTCGTCATCGGCGACATCACGATCGGCCGGCGCGACGCCGTCATGGGCCAGGGTTGGGTACACGCACTGGCCTGGTCCCCCGACGGGCAGTACCTCGCCGCCGGCCGAGGCCGCGAGGTCCTGCTGCTGCGGCCCGACGGGACCATCGTCACCCGCTGGCCCGGCCAGCCCAGCACCGTCACCGCACTCGCCTGGGCCGGCCACCGACTTGCCGTCGCCTGCTACGGCGGCATCCGCTGGTACGAACCCGGACCCAACCGCACTGAACCGGTACGCACCTTCGACTGGAAGGGTTCGCTGCTCACCATCGCCGTCGCACCGAACGCCCGCTGGGCCGCCTCCGGTAATCAGGACGCCTCGATCCACCTGTGGCGGCTGTGGTCCGGCGAGGACTACGAGATGAGCGGCTATCCCGCCAAGGTCACCGCTATCGCCTTCGCCCCGGATTCCCAACGGCTCGCCGCCGGCGGCGGCGAGGAAGTCACCGTGTGGAACCTCGGCGGCAAGGGCCCGGCCGGGCAGCGCCCGGCCTCACTGCGCACGCACGCCGGACTCGTCGTCGCACTCGCCTACGCCCCCGCCCCCGTCCCACCGGTCCGAACGGGCTCGGCAGCCGGCCGGGCTGGCCAGCGCACGGCCGCCCCGCCGCTGCTCGCCAGTGGTGGCAGGGATGGCCGTCTGGCCGGTTGGCGGGGAAGTGGTAGTTCCCGGCGTCCGCATTTCGAGGTCGATCTGGGCGCGCCCGTCAGCTCGGTCACCTGGACCGCCGACGCGGCGCTTGTCGTGGCGGGAACCCAGGGCGGCCGGCTGAGCGCGGTCCGTCCGTCGGACAGTCCGCCCGGCACCGGTACGAGACGCAGCAGCTGACCGGCCTGGCCGGCCAGTTCCCGAGCCCAGCCAGCCCACTTCCGGAGAACGACCACTATGCGCCAGCCGATCCCACTGTCTGTGACGTTGGTGTGCACTGCCGGGGGTGACGTCGGGGTGGTGGCGGCCCCCGCAGGCGGTGGGGTTCGCCCCGTCCCCGTGCTCTCCTACCGGTGCCCGTCCCACCCGGTGGGAGGAGTCGTCGTCCGATCGCTCGACGTGGGTGACGGATCGCCGTGCAGGTCCGCGCTACCCGCCCAGGACGTGAGCCTCGTCGACGTCGTCTCCCGGGACATCGCCGCCTCGGCTGCGGAACTCACGGCCGATGGACACGTCGAAGCCGTCGTGGTGGCACCACCGGGATACGTTCCCTTGGACCTGATACCGGGCCTGGCCGGCTGCCCCGCGCTCAGCGTGGTGTCGTCGGTGGCGTTGGTCGACGCGACGACCGCGTTCGAGGACCTGGACGGCTGTGACTCCTTCGCCGGCCGAGGCCTCGCCGTTCCCCGTCTCGGTCGGACGGTGCCAGCGGCCCTCGTCGACCAGGTCGAACGCGCTGAGGTCGTCGCCCTCGCCGCCACCGACGAGATCGATGTCTGCGACATGCTGCAGCTCGACACGCTGGTACGGCGTCTGAACCCGACGGCCCGACCTGTGACCGTCGTCGGCCGAGCCACACCGGCCAGCGATATCCTCGCCTCCGCCGGCCCGGACGGCGGCGCGGGATACGACGAGATCGGCTCGCACCGGCACGCGGGCTGGTTGCGGATGCTAGGCGCACGCACCGCGGACGACCTGCCGACCAGCGAGGTCGGGATCACCGCCACGGTGCTCGCTGCCCGCCGGCCGTTGCACCCACAGCGGCTGCATGACTGCATGGACGGCCTGGTCGCCGGCGTGGTGCGTTCCCGGGGTTGGCTGTGGCTCGCCAGCCGACCCGACCAAAGGATGGCCTGGGACCACGCCGGGCGGGGACTCACGCTCGCTCCCGACGGCTACTGGCCCGCCGTCGACACCGCACCCGCGGACCACAGGGCCGCTTGTCCTGGCTGGGACCCCTACTACGGCTACCGCGTCCAGGAACTGGCCCTGATCGGTCTGCACGCCGACCCGGCGGCCCTCACCAGAATCTTCCGTTCATGCCTGCTCACCGACGCCGAGCTCGCTCTCGGCGAGGACAGCTGGCACGAGCTACCGGACCCCTTCCCCTCCTGGCTACCGGACCTGAACGGATAGCCAGGAGAACAAGGATGACCACAGCCCACATGCGGCTTGACCATAGGGCGCCCCACCGAGAACCGGAGCC
>NZ_CAKKTL010000006.1:47908-49503 GCF_920664355.1 Protofrankia sp. CiP1_Cm_nod2 | reverse complement strand
GGCGTACTCGATCTCCGTGAAAGGGTAGGCGTCGCCACCGATGGTCTCGATCGACGGCATCTGGCCGTTGATACGCAGAGCATGCAGGCCGCTGGACGCGACGGCGGCCTGCAGCTCGCTGTAGCCGATGGCGCCGGGGAGTTTCGCCACGGTCCGCAGCACCCGTTCGGTGCTGTCGAGTTCACAACGGACGACCCTGTCCTGCGGGGAGTTCTTGTGCTCACAGTCCAGCGAGGTCAGTGCCGGCTCTCCGAGCCCGTCGAGAATGCGCCGCCGGAACAGGTCACGGGTACCTGAGTTGGCGTCCCGGCTCACCAACAGGACGGGCAGGTCGGGGCCGCCGACCTGGCTCCAGTTGAGGACGTCACCCCGGTAGATCCTCCGTATCTGGTCGACCGTGAGATCCACGGTCGACACGCGGTCGTTCACCACCAGCGCGAACGCGGAGACCGCGACGCGCTCCCCCGTCATCTGCGGATAGCCGGCCGGCTTGGAACCGTCATAGACGGAGATCACCGCTGGCGGCCCGCCGGTGGTCTCGGCCGCGGCCTCCGCCAGCTCCTGGATACCCTCGTTGCTGCCGTGCGGGTTCACCGTGACTCTCGTGCCCGGGCAGTCCGACTCGTATTTCTCGGCGATTTCTCGTACGACCGGCGCGAAGGCCGTCGAACCGATGACAGTGAGTTTTCCGGTGGCGCAGCCGATGGGCGCCGGCACGTCCCGGCGGACGACGATGACCGCCAGTGCCATGACGCAGATGGTGAGCAGAATGGTGATCCAACGAGCGGGTCTGCTGAACAGGGGCGGGGTGTCGTCGACTGTTGTGCTGCGGTTGAGCTCCACATTGCCGTCCCGGATCCCGCCGGTGACCCGGACACCGCTGCCGACCTGGCCGCCGGTGAGCAGCACGAGCAGCTTGTAGTGCTGGCCGCGGTTGAGCGGGACGCGGGGCAGGGAGATCGTGCTGCCGCTGTGCCGCATGGCCCCCGGCGGGGCGAAGTGGTCCATCAGGTGCTCGGCGCCGGACTGGGTGACGGCGACGCCCCTGACAGTTCGCTCGGCGAAGACGACGGTGAGGCCGTTGCTGGTGTAGTCGGTGTCGGTGATGCCCTCCGCGCCGTCGTTCTCGACGCGCAGGAGGACGAGGGTGGCATCCGACATGTCGGGGAGGTCGTTGAACAGGCCGAGCCGCATGTCCGCCTGGCTCTGCCCACCGCGGTTGTCGCTGCCGATGGGAGTGTCCATCTGCACGCGGTAGCCGATGCGTCTGCGGCGAGGCACCCGGCGCTCGTACCAGACCACGGCGAAGGAGGCCATGATGCCGAGCACCGCGGTGAGTACGGCCACGATGCTCTCAGTGCTCAGCCAGCCCACGTCCGCCTCATCCCCACATGCACGGTCAGGCCGATATGTCGTGCGACGAACGTATGCGTTCCGTGTCAGGCCCGGCGTGTTCCGTACCGCCCGACCCTCGGACGTTCGCCGTGAATTCATCTCGGCCAGCTGCGCGTTCATTCCGGTAGGCTGTGCGTTAACCTCGGCCGGGCGGTGGGCGCCGGCGGCCCGTGGGTACTGTTGTTTCTGCCTCTCCGGCT
>NZ_CAKKTL010000006.1:27099-47523 GCF_920664355.1 Protofrankia sp. CiP1_Cm_nod2 | reverse complement strand
TGCCTCTCCGGCTGTTTCCGCCTCTTCGGGCCGAGGTCCTCGAGGGCACGAATACGGCACGCCCCGACCGGCCCGGTGAATCCGCTGCACAGCCCGCGGACTTCGGCCGGCAGTCGTTACACGGATCCTGACCGGTGGTCCGCTGCCATGGCCGACCACGGCGGTACGCCGTGGCACCCGGCAGGGATGTGGGCCCGGCGGGTTTCCGCCACCTGAACAGGAATACTGATCACCGGATATTCTCGCCGGGCTCCTGACGGGTGAGCCGCTGCCGGATGCAGGTGAGGAGCTCGTCGGTGTCGACCGGCTTGGTCACGTAGTCGTCGGCGCCGGCGGCAAGGCATTTCTGCCGGTCGCCCGGCATGGCTTTCGCGGTGACGGCAATAATCGGCAGCGCACCGAAACGAGCCATTTCCCGGATTGCCGTCATCGTGGCATAACCGTCCATTTCCGGCATCATCACGTCCACGAGAACGAGTTCGACGCCGTCGGTGGCGACCAGGATGTCGATGCCTATGCGCCCGTCGGGCGCGTGAATCACGGTCAGTCCGTGGAGCTCGAGGACGCTGGTGATGGCGAACACGTTCCGGACGTCGTCGTCGATCACGAGAATCCTGCGGCCGCGCAGCACGTCGTCCGTGGCATGTGCCGGGACGCCGTTGCCGCCGGGCGCGAGCGCGAGCGCGGGTGCGGGTGCGGGTGCGGGTGCGGGTATCGGCGCGGACACGGGCGCCTGCGAGCCGGACACGTCGGATGAACCAGGTGCACTGTGCGAAATGGGTGAACTGTACGAACTTGGCGAACTGGACAAACTGGACGGGACGGGCGGCAGCGGCAGCGGCGGGGCCGCGGGCGCCGGCGGGCCGGAAACGGCCGGCTGCGTGGCGCCATGGGCCTTCTCACCGATCGCCCCTGGCGAGGACAGCGGCAGATAGAGGGTGAAGGTACTGCCCTTCCCGAACTCGCTCTGGACACGGATCACACCGCCGAGCAGAGCCGCGACCTCACGCGCGATGGACAGGCCCAGGCCGGTCCCGCCGAATCTGCGGCTGGTGCTGCCGTCACCCTGCTGAAAGGCCCCGAAAAGCCGGTCCAGGTTCTCCTCGGCGATACCGATGCCCGTGTCGGTCACCGCGAACGCGACGGCCGGGCGTCGTTCGTCGTCGAGCACGCGGCCGCTGACCATCCGTATCCGGAGTTCCACCCCGCCCCGCTGGGTGAACTTGACCGCGTTGGACAGCAGGTTGCGCAGCACCTGCAACAGACGATGCTGGTCGCTGACCAGCGCGTCCGGCACGTCGGGGGCGACGTCGACGGCGAACCGCAGGCCCTTCTCCTCGATGACCGGGCAGAAGATGCCCCGGACGTCGTCGAGGAGCGCGCCGAGGGCGAAACGCTCCAGATGGACGTCGATCTTCCCGGCCTCGACCTTCGACAGGTCGAGGATGTCGTTGATGAGCTGCAGGAGATCGGAGCCGGCGGAGTGGATGACGTTGGCGTACTCGACCTCCTTCGGGCTGAGGTTGTTCGCCGGGTTCTGCGCCAGCAGCCGCGCCAGGATGAGCAGGCTGTTCAACGGCGTACGCAGCTCATGGGACATGTTGGCGAGGAACTCCGACTTGTACCTGGACGACAGGCCGAGCTGCCGGGCCCGTTCCTCGATTTCCTGTCGGGCCTGCTCGATCTCGAAGTTCTTGACTTCGATGTCGTGGTTCTGGCGAGCCAGCAGAGCCGCCTTCTCCGCCAGTTCGGCGTTGGAACGCTGCAGCTCGTCCTGCCGGCTCTGGAGTTCTTCGGAACGTGCCCGCAGCTCGGCGGCGAGACGTTGCGACTCCGCCAGCAGCGCGTCGGTACGGGAGTTGGCGACAATAATGTTGATATTGACACCGATGATGTCCATCAGCCGGTCCAGGAAATCCCGGTGCACCTGCGTGAACGGGGTGAAGGAGGCGAGCTCGATGACACCGAGCACATGGTCCTCGAAGAGGACGGGCAGCACGATCAGATTGACCGGCCCGGCATGGCCGAGACTGGACGAGATCTTCACATAATGCGCCGGGGTCCGGTCGACGAAAATCGACCGCCTGGTTCTGGCCACCTGCCCGACCAGGGACTCTCCCAGGCCGAACTCGCGCGGCACGTCGGGGTGGGCCTGGTAGCCGAAGCTGGCGATCAGGCGCAGCGCGGGCGCGCCCGCGCCGGAGCCGGAGCTGGAGCCGGCCAGGAAGAACGTGCCGTACTGGGCGCCGACCAGCGGGGCGAGCTCGTCCATGACCAGTTCCGTGACGGTGTCGAGGTCACGGTGTTTCTGCATCAGACCGGATATGCGGGCCAGGTTGGTCTTCAGCCAGTCCTGCTCCTGGTTGGCGCGCGTGGTCTCGTACAGCGACCGCACCATCGCGTTGATATTGTCCTTGAGCTCGGCGACCTCCCCCCGCGCCTCCACCGAGACCGCCCCGGTGAGGTCACCGGCCGCGACCGCGCTGGTCACCGCGGCGATCGCACGCACCTGACGGGTGAGGTTGCCGGCAAGCTCGTTGACGTTCTCCGTCAGCCGCTTCCACGTCCCCGAGACGCCCTCGACCTCGGCCTGCCCGCCGAGTATCCCCTCGGTGCCGACCTCGCGGGCGACCCGGGTGACCTCCGCGGCAAAGGACGACAGCTGGTCGACCATCGTGTTGATGGTGGTCTTGAGCTCCAGGATCTCCCCACGGGCGTCGACGTCGATCTTCTTCGACAGGTCGCCCCGGGCCACGGCGGTGGTGACCTGGGCGATGTTGCGGACCTGGCTGGTCAGGTTGCTGGCCATCGAGTTGACGTTGTCGGTGAGATCCCGCCAGGTGCCGGAGACGCCCCGCGCGACGGCCTGCCCGCCGAGGTTGCCCTGCGTCCCCACCTCGCCCGCCACCCGGATGACCTCGTCGGCGAACGACGACAACCGGTCGACCATCGTGTTGATGGTCTCCTTGAGCTCCAGGATCTCCCCGCGCGCGTCCACCCGGATCTTCTGGGTCAGGTCGCCCTTGGCCACCGAGGTGGTGACCTCGGCGATGGAGCGGACCTGGACGGTGAGGTTGGCCGCCATGACGTTGACGGACTCGGTGAGGTCCTTCCACGTGCCCGAGACGCCCTTGACGTCGGCCTGCCCGCCCAGCCGTCCCTCGGTGCCGACCTCCCGGGCCACCCGGGTGACCTCACCGGCGAACGACGACAACTGGTCGACCATCGTGTTGATCGTGTTCTTCAGCTCCAGGATCTCCCCGCGCGCGTCCACCGTGATCTTCTGGGAGAGATCGCCGCGGGCCACCGCCGCCGCCACCTGGGAGATGGAACGGACCTGGCCGGTGAGGTTGCCGGCCATGAAGTTCACCGAGTCGGTGAGGTCCCGCCACGTTCCGCCCACCCCGGGGAAGGCCTGCCCGCCCAGCCGTCCCTCGGTGCCGACCTCCCGGGCCACCCGGGTGACCTCACCGGCGAACGACGACAACTGGTCGACCATCGTGTTGATCGTGTTCTTCAGCTCCAGGATCTCCCCGCGCGCGTCCACCGTGATCTTCTGGGAGAGATCGCCGCGGGCCACCGCCGCCGCCACCTGGGAGATGTCACGGACCTGGCTGCCGAGGTTGCCCACCGCCATGTTGGTCGACTCGATGAGCTCCCGCCAGGCGCCGGGCACGTCCGGCGCCCGGAGGCGACGGCCGAGCCTGCCCTCCACGCCGACCTCCCGGGCCGCTCTCGCCACCCCGGAAGCGATCATGGAAAGCTGGTCGGTCATGCCGTTGAACACGTCGGCGATCTCGTTCATGAGCGGGTCGTCGCCATGGGGCAGACGCGCGCGGAAGTCCCCGCCACGCACCGCCGCCAGACCGGCGAGAAGCTGACGCAGCGCGGGCTCGTCCCGCCCGCGCGCCGTTACCCGCTCCGAGTTCGCCCGCTCCGAGTTCGTAGCCTCACCCACCGGTACAACACCCCGCTCGTCGGCCGCCGGCCCGGACAGCCGGCCGGTCCCGTGTTCCACGTTAGAGAGTTCGACGATTCGCAAACCAGGGTGAAACGGACAACACCCTCGGCTCAGTTTTCTGATGTCCTATGGTTTTCCCGAGCGGCCTCGGAAGCGAGGCCCGTAATCGACGCGGACAGATACCGACCAGCCACCGAGCACGCATCGACCATGCGCCGAACAGACCGGACAGGCAACAGTCTGGACAGGCACTGTCGCGTCATCTTCGGCCCTCGCTGCCAGGGACCGGAGAAGCACGGGACAGAGGAGAACCACGGGACAGAAACGAACACCGGGAGAACAGCGGACCGCAGGGGCTCCGTCCGCGCGGCGGCGTTCGTGCGAGGATGTCCGCGCTGGGGGGCCTTTGAGCCCGCGTGCCGGCGGCACCCGAAGCAGTGAGGGCCGGCGGCACCCGAACCAGTGAGGGACGTACGTGGGAACGCAGCGACCGACCGGCCCGGCCGGCGACGACCAGGTGGCGCGTCTGACCGCGCTGATCGTCCGTCAGCAGAGCGAACTCGAGGCGGTGCGGGCGCAGGCCGCCACCGAAGCCCTGGTGGATCTCGCGATCGGCGTCCTGACCGAGCGCCTGCGCTGCTCCCCCGGTGAGGCGGCCAGGCAGCTCACCCACCTGGCGGCCCGGTCCGGGATGCCCCTGGCGGAGCTTGCCGCCGACGTGGTCGGCCAGCCGGCGGACGACGCGCTCGCGCTGGGCGCGGCGCGGCCGCCCCGGCAGCAGCCGGCGCAGCCGGCCGAGGCCCCGGCAGCGCCGGCCGTGGACGGGCAGCGGATCGCCGCGGCAACGATGGAGGAGGCCCTCGCCCCGCTGGGAGCCGTGGCCGTGGCACTGTGGATGATCGAACCGGACGGCGCGCTGGAGCTCGCCGGCGAGGCGGGGCTCGGCGCCCTGGAGGCAAGCCGCTGGCAGCGCATCCCGCCGCAGATGGACTGCCCGGCCCAGCGGGTCGCCCAGGACGGCTGCCCCCGGTGGTGGCCGGCAGCCCGCCACCTGCCGGACCGGATCCCGCTGGTCGGGCGATGGCGCGGCGCCCGGGTGGCGCTGCCGCTGACCGACGCCGGGGCACTGCTGGGGGCGATGGAGATCTGCTGGCCGCAGCCCCTCGAGGAGTTCACTCCCGCGCTGCGCCACCAGCTGCTGACGCTGGCCGGGGTCTGCGCCGGCAGCCTCGGGGCGGCCCAGGGGGAACGCGCCTGGGGACGCCACGGCTCGTGGCTGCCCGCCCTGCTGGACGCCCTGCTGCGCTCCGCCCTCGTCGCCCACGCCGTCCGTGACCATGACGGGCGGATCGTCGACTTCCAGATCGACCACGTCAGCGAAGGGTTCGTCGACCCGGCCGGCCGGGAGCCCCGTGACCTCGTCGGCCGCCGGCTGTCCCACCTACATCCGCTGATGACCGTCCTGGACGGGCTGTTCGGGCAGGCCGTGGACGTGCTGCGCACCGGCCGGCCGTACCAGGCCGACGGCCTGCCCGTCCACGTCATCGTCGGCGGCCGGATCGTCGCGACGGAGATGGACGTGCGTATCGGCCGGTTCCTCGACGGCATCGCGCTGACCTGGCGGCGGACCGACGACACCGACGGGCTGACCACCATCCTCCAGCACGCCCAGCGGCTCGGTGAGCTCGGCGGCTGGCAGCAGGACATGCTCACCGGTGACGTGCGCTGGACCGACCACACCTTCACGCTGTTCCGGCTGGCGCCGGATGCGCCGGAAGCGCCCGTCTCCCTGCAGGGGCTGGACGCCTACGTCCATGCCGATGATCTCGCCGCTGTCGGCCGTTTCCGTGACGTGCTGTTCGACCAGGCACGGCCGGCCGCCACGACGTTCCGGCTGCTGCGGGCCGACGGCGCGATCCGGCAGATACGCGCGTTCGCCGAGCCCGTCACGGACACCGCCGGCACCCTGGTCGCCGTCCGCGGCACATACCAGGATCTTTCGACTCTCTACCACACCCAGGTCGCCCTCGCCGCCACCCGCAACCAGCTCGCCGACACCGAACAGCGGGCCGACGACCAGCAGCGGCTGGCCATCCAGCTGCAACGGGCCATCACGCCGTTCTCGGCCGATCCGGTCGAGAACGGCGGGCTCGACATCGCCGTCCGCTACCGGCCGGCCAACCAGGACCATCTGGTCGGCGGCGACTGGTACGACGCGGTCGTCCTGCCCTCCGGGGAGGTCCTTCTCGCCGTCGGTGACATCGCCGGGCACGGGATCAGAGCTGTCACCGGCATGGTCACGTTACGCAACAGCCTGCGTGGGCTCGCCATGACCGGGGCGGGGCCGGCCCAGCTGCTGCGCTGGCTCAACGACGTCGCCTACCACCTCACCGACGACGTCACCGGTACCGCCGTCTGCGGTCTGTACGATCCGGCCACCCGTATGCTGCGCTGGGCATGCGCCGGGCACCTGCCGCCCGTCCTGGTCCGTGACGGCGACGCCGCCATGCTCCCGCTGCCGGCCGGCGTCCTCCTCGGGGCGGACCCACACAGCGCCTACGAGGAGACCGCCACCGCGCTGCGGCCCGGCGACGGCGTCCTGCTGTTCACCGACGGCCTCGTCGAACAACGCGGGACCGCCCTCGACGAGACGCTGGACACCCTGGTCCTGGCCGCCGGCCGGCCGATCGCCGACCTCCAGCGGTATGCCGACCATCTCCTGCGCCACACCACCCCCGACACCGACGACGACACCTGTCTGATCGCCGTCCAGCTGCGCTGAACCGGCCAGGTGGCTGACCGCGTGCCGGCCAGCACCACCGGAAAACGACGCCCGGTCAGCGCAGCTTCCACAGCCGCACCGTGTTGTCCCGGCTGCCGCTGGCCAGCGTACGGCCGTCCGGGGAGAACGCCACCGACAGCACCCAGTCCTGGTGGCCGGTCAGGGGGCCACCGAGTGGGCGCGGCCTGGAAGGATCGGCGATGTCCCACAGCCGGATCATCCCCTCGAAACTGCCGCTGGCCAGCGTACGACCGTTCGGGGAGAAGGCCACCGAGCGCACGGTGGTGCTGGTGGAGACCCGCAGAGGATCACCAATCAGATGCGGGTCGGAACGGTCGGTGACATTCCACAGCCTGATCGTCCCGTCGAAGCCACCGCTGGCCAGAACATGGCCATCCGGGGAGAACGCCACCGAGAACACGAACGCGGTGTGGCCGACCAGCGGGGAGCCGAACAGGCGCGGACGGGAACGGTCGGTCAGATCCCACAGCCGCACCGTGTTGTCGTAGCCGGCGCTGGCCAGGGCACGGCCATCCGGGGAGAACGCCACCGACACCACGGCATCGGAATGGCTGATCAGCGGCTCGCCGAGCGGGCGTGGATCGGACCGGTCGGTGACGTCCCACAACCGCACCGTCCTGTCCCGGCTGCCGCTGGCCAGGATTTTTCCGTCCGGGGAGAACGCCACCGCCGTGACGGCGTCGGTGTGGCCGGCTATCGGCCCGGCAAGCGGACGGGGGGCGGCGAGGTCCGTCACGTCCCACAGCCATATCGTGCGGTCCCAGCTGCCGCCGGCCAGGGTGTGGCCGTCCGGGGAGAACGCCACCGACGTCACCCCGTCGGTGGGGCCGGTCAGCGGCCTGCCGAGCAGACGAGGGTGGGCACGGTCGGTGATGTCCCACAGCCGCACCGTGCCGTCCCGGCTGCTGCTGGCCAGCACCTGCTCGTTCGGGGAGAACACCACCGAGAGCACCCAGCCGGCAGGGCCGGTGGGGCCGGTCAGCGGCGGGCCGAGCGGACGGGCGCCGGCCTCGGACAAGTCTCCGCCGCGGGTGGCGGCAACAAGAGCGGCGGCGCTGACGGCGATGAGCACCGCCATGGCGACGATACGGCGGCGAGAAGCACCACCACGGCGGCGGTGCCCTGGCGTCATGCCCGGCCGGCGGCGTGGCCGGGCGCGGCGCGGCCGGCTGGCGAGACGCCCGCCGGCCTCTGCGTCCGAGAGCGCGCCGCCCGAGAACGCGCCGCCCGGGGACGCGCCGCCTGTCGACGGTACGGAGGACGCGTCTCCGTGTGCAGGCGGCGTGTCACCGTTGGCAGTGGGCGGCAGTGCCGGGCGGGTGGACGTGAACGGCCGTTCGGCGGCGGCGCGGACCTCGGCGTCGATATGCAGCACGATCCCCGAACGAGCCAGCCAGCCCCAGCCGTAGGCCTCGGCGGCGGCCCGGGCCAGGTCCAGCGCGAAGGCCAGCGCGGACGGCGGACGAGCCACCGGATCGTTCGCCAACGCCCACATGATCACATCCGCCACCTGAACCGGCACGCCCGGCGGCGGTGGCGGGACCTGGTCGGGACGCTGCCGCAGGATGGAGGATGCCGGTGCGAACGGCGTCGCCCCGGTCAGCAGCAGATAGAGCAGCACCCCGAGCGCGTACAGATCGGAGGCCGGCCCCAGCCGGCCCCCCTCGATCTGTTCGGGAGCCATGTACAACGGCGTCCCGGCCACCGCGCCGGCGGCGGCCGGCGGCCCACCCACCTGTTTCGCGAGCCCGAAATCGACCACTTTGAGCAGGCCCGTGGCGTCGAACAGAATGTTGTCGGGCTTGATGTCGCGATGCAGCACTCCGCGGGAATGCGCGCAGGTCAGGGCGGCGGCGATCGCCAGCCCTACCGCGCAGGCCTCCTCCGGGAGCATCCCCGCCCGGTGGCGGCGGGTCAGCGTCCCGCCGGCCAGCATCTCCATGACGAGCAGACGCAGTCCCCCGGTCTCGACATAGTCATAGACCCGGACCACATGCTGATGGTCCAGGGCGGCGAGAATCCGCGCCTCGGTGGCGAATCCCGCCACCGCCCGGCCGTACCCTCCGTCGAGTACCTTGACCGCGGCATCACGCTGGAGACGGCGGTGCCAGGCGGCGAACACCACCCCGAACGTGCCCGCGCCGATCTCGTCACCGAGATCGTAACCGGGTAGCGCCGCTGCCACCCGTGCCCGGTCAACAGTCATCGATCCGCAGTCATGATGCGGGCGTGCCCTCACGCCGACGTCCATCCCGAACCGTTACCAACGCCCCGTCCCGTCATCCCGGCAGGCCATAATCACCTGGGCCGTATCATCGTGTGAGTTACATCTCGCCTATCCCGACAATCACGCCTGACGACCATGCCCGGCGGCCACGGCGGTGATATCGGACGGCGCCCCGGCCGCCCGGTCAGCCGGCGGGCCCGCCGATCGCCGGGAAGAATCCGACCGCCGTCGGCCGTGCCCTGACGGGCAGCGGCGGCACCGCACATCAGCCCCCCCATTCGCTCCCGGTTCAGGGCGACCCGCGAGACAGGAAATCCCGGCCCGTCCGATGGTGAATTCGATGTCGGCGCCACGGGCGTCCGGGAGGCCGTCACAGCCCATCCTATTACCACTGCCAATGCATTGGCCGGTCATGGACACCTGGTATTCATACACCCGCAACAGAAGTGGGCGCGGCGAGGGGAACATCGCTCCGAGGCCCGACGGACCAGGCTGGCGCGTGGTACCGCCCGGAGGAAACAGCACGTGACACCGCCGGGAGGAAAGACGAGGTGGTCCGTGGGCCCGGCCGGGCGCCCAGGTAAACATTCAGCGAATAGCGATAAAAGAACCGTCCCCAGAAGACGGCCGGCCGGGCACGCTCGTGAAACCTGCGGTAGCGCACTGAAAGTCTTCAGGCCGCTACCCTCAGACATGTCGCGACAGGGCCGCGCAAAATGCGTCCCCGAACCGAACCGGGACCGGGACCGGGACCGGGACCGGGAACACCGGACGACATCCCGCTCAATCGCGAACCCATCGATTCACAACCTACAGCCACGGCCCTACACCCGAATGTGCGGTCGACATTGGCTGCCCAACAGCCACTTCCCGGCCCGAGGGCATGGCGTATAACGACGGTGGACACCTCGGCGGTGCGCCGGAGTTCCAGCAGTGAAGCGCACCGCGGCCTACCCGACCAAGACCGTTCGACACCCATGCCGTTCGATACCCATGCCGTTCGATACCCATGCCGTTCGATACCCATGCCGTTCGGCACCCACGCAGCTCGACGAGGTGGACGCCTACCGTGAGCAAGCATCGGCGCGGCCCCAGGCACGCTGGCGCGCACCGGCACCGGCACCGGGACGTACCCACATCCGACGAGGCCTGCCCGCGAGTACCGTCCGCCCCACGCCCACGCCCACGCCCACGCCCACGCCGGGTGCGGGTATTCATGATGCCGGCCGTCGCCACCGCGCTTCTCTTTCTCGCCAACGGTTCCACAATCATTTCACAATCAGACGCCCCCAGCGGGCCGCCGCCCGGACCACTCAGGCCGCCGGCCGACGGTGGTGCCTTCCCGATGCCACCGCTCGCCGGCCCGGGCGGCGGCTCCGGCGGCTCCGGCGGGGCGGGCGGTGGCACCGCGCCGGGCACGCAGAGCCTGGCCACGGCCGTGGCCGCCGGGGCGGGCGGGGCCGTCACACTCACCGCTGGTGACAAAGGCATACCGGAACGAGTACTGGCCGCCTACCGCAGAGCGACCGAACGAATGGCGGCCGGACGGCCCAGCTGCCACCTGACCTGGCCCCTGCTGGCCGGAATCGGCAGGGTGGAATCGGGGCACGGCGCCGGCCGCGCCATCAGCCCCGCCGGTACCGTCACCCCGTCGATCATCGGGCTCCCCCTGGACGGCGCGGGCGGACGCGCGCGTGTCACCGACACCGACAACGGCAGATGGGACGGTGACACGGTCTTCGACCGGGCCATCGGGCCGATGCAGTTCATCCCGTCCTCCTGGACGAGATCCGGCAGCGACGGCAACGGCGACGGCCAGCGCGACCCGAACAACATCGACGACGCCGCCCTCGCCGCCGCCGGCTACCTCTGCGCCTACAACCGCGATCTGAGCGACCCCGCGCAGTTACGGGCAGCGATCCTCGCCTACAACCCGTCCGGTGACTACGCCCGTGCCGTGCTCGCCTGGATGACCGGTTACGCCAGCGGCGGGGCAGTTCCCCTGCCCGCCCCGGCGCCGTCCCAGGCGCGTCCCGGCGGCAGCACACCCGCGGCCCCGGCACCGCCCCCAGCAGCCGCGGCACCCGCGGCACCCATACCGCCCCCGGCGCTCACGGCATCCATACCGCCCGCGGTGCCCGCGCCGGCGGGCACGCCCGCCGCGATCACGGTCACCCCACGGCCCGAAGCGGACGCGACGCCCGCCCCGGCACCGTCCGCGAGCTGCCCAACGATCACCATTGTGGCGGGCTCGCTGGCCGCGGCGCCCGCCGACCTCGACCCGGCCGTCACCGGCTATGACGCCCTCGACATCACCGGCGTCCTGAGCACGGCCGGTGCCCCGGCCGGCGGGGCACCGGTCAGCATCCCGATCAACGCGACGCTGTTCGACAGCCACGGACACCTGATCACCAGCGCCCGCAGCACAGTGATCGCGGACGCCCGTGGCGGCACGCCGGCACGGTGGCGGCTCGCCCGCTTCAGCGGGCACGACATCGGCGAGGCGGGCGCGGCCGGCGCGCTCACCGCCCGTCTCGCCCCCGAGCCCGCGAACACCGGCTGCGCGGCGCAACCCGCCACCGCCTTCGACGTCACCGGCCTGAACGCCGCGGACTTCGCCGGCTGGCACACCAGCCCGGCGTCCCTGCGCGACCGGCTGGCGCGCTACAGCCAGCTGGGCCAGGTCGACGCGCCTACCACCGCCGCGCTGGACGCGCTGATCCCCCGCACCGTCACCGGCCCCGGAATGCTCACGCCCTTCCTCGGCCGGCTTGCTGACGCCTCATCCGTCGAGGTCAGCGACGAAGCACGCAGCAGGCTCACAAGCATTGCACAACGTCTGAACAATCCGCCAGCACAGACCGCCCCACCCACGCCCACGCTTGATCCAGCGCCAGCACCCACGTCCGGTCCGCCGTCCGCCCCGGCACCCGCACCGGTCGGCAGCGCTCCCGCGACCGCGCCGGCCCCAGCGGCATCCGAGCCGGCCAGCACCCCGGCCGCGGCAGCATGAGACACCCGCGCCCCGCGAATGACGATCACTGGCTGGTGGCCCATGGGAGACCACCCGGCTGTCATCTCGCGGTCACGGAACGGCGCAGAAGCTCACGGACCTCGTCATCGGTCGTCTGGGAGAAATCCGCATAGTACTGACCGACGGAGAAGAATGTCGACGGAGTGCGCAGGCAGAGCACACCGTCGGCGACGAGCCTCAGCTGCCGGCACGCCCGCTCCGAGGCCACGGGAACAGCCGCCACCACCTGCGCCGGCCCACGTCGGCGGACGGCCTCGACGGCGGCGTACATCGTGGCACCGGTGGCCATCCCATCGTCGATCAGCAGGACCACGCGGCCGGTGACGTCGAGCGCGTCCCGGCCGATACGGTAGGCATCCTCCCGGCGGGCAAGCTCACGGCGCTCGGCGGCCACGGCATCGGTGACCGC
Organism: Protofrankia sp. CiP1_Cm_nod2; assembly: GCF_920664355.1. Classification (NCBI taxonomy): domain Bacteria; kingdom Bacillati; phylum Actinomycetota; class Actinomycetes; order Frankiales; family Frankiaceae; genus Protofrankia; species Protofrankia sp. CiP1_Cm_nod2. The sequence goes on along the minus strand of NZ_CAKKTL010000006.1, from coordinate 35,089 downwards.
CTTCTCCCCGATGCCCAGGCTGTGGATCACCTGATCGTTGCGGACGAGTGTCCCGCCGCCGGCCAGCGCGCCCATCGCAAGCTCGGCGTGCCCGGGCGCCCCGAGCTTGCGCACCGGAAAGACGTCCAGCCCCGCACCCAGCCGTTGCGCCACCTCGAAGGCGACCGGCACACCGCCTCGTGGCAGCGCCAGGACGACGACATCGTCACGGCCGGCGTACGCGGCCAGCTGCCCGGCCAGGGCGCGGCCCGCCGCCGGCCGGTCGGCGAACAGAGGGTCCACCCGCCACCTCCGTCTCAGAGCGACCGTACCGGGACGTCACGGATGGCATCCGGTAGCGGCAGCCGGCCACCTACCGGTCGCCACTGGCTCCCAGCCGCCTACCGGCTGCCATCGTCCACTACTGGCCACTGTCCGCTACCAGTCAGCTACCGTTGCCCGTTGCCGGCCCGCTCGCCGGTGGCCGCCGTCGCCGCCTCGGCACGCGGACGCACCTCCGCGTCCGGGCCCGGATAGGTGAAACTGACATGGTCGGAGTCGGACCAGCTGACCAGGAATGGCGGGTCGCCCGAGGGGGAACGCACCTCCAGGATCTCGCCGGACCGTTCCGGCCGGCCCAGCGTCCGCCCGTGGATGACCAGGGTGTCACCGGGGTGGGCCCGCACCAGCCGGCGGGACGCGATCACCCCGCTGTCGGCGTAGGTGCCGCCCCTCCCGGCGCCGGTCCCGGCGTAGGCGCCGCCGTTGTCGGCATGGGCGGCGCCGTCACCGGCACGGACGGCCCCGCCCGCGCCCACCGGCGTCCTGCGGTGCCGGGCGATGACCTCCCGGGCGAGGGGGCGTACCACGTCCTCGATCCGCCGCGCGTCACGGATGAGGAGATCGTCGATGGAGAGGACCCCCACGACCCGGCCGCCGTCGAGGACGGGCAGCCGCCGCAGCGCGTGATCGCGAAATACCTCGTACGCGCGGTCGATCTCCACGTCAGCGGGCAGGGTGAAGACCTCCGTCGTCATCAGACGGTCAATGGATGCCTCCATCGGGACGCCACGAGCAACCCCCCGCAACACAATGTCACGATCGGTGACAATACCGACCAAGTGGTCACGATCGTCCATGACGAGAAGAGCACCCACGCCGTGGATGTCCATCTCATGGGCCGCTTCCCCGATCGTCCTGTACCGCCGTACCGTCACCGGCGGCACACTGGTCACGCTGAGTACGTTCGCCATCGAGGCTCACCTCCCGGACCGCACGCCTTCCCAGGCCACAGGCCCGTGATCCCGGTTCGCGGGCCCGCGTGGGGCATGCCGTTCCTCCGCTTCCTCTCCGCTTCCCTGTCTTCTCCACTTCCTCGTCGTCTTCTCCACTTCCCCGTCCAGCGTGCCCGGCACACCCGCACAGCCGCTCTTTCGGACGGAACCGGAGACCGGGCGACCGTGATCCCCGCGGCGGGGATCCGCTGGGCCGCTCCGGGAACGACCGGGGCCCGGGCGGCCCGCGACCGGCCCGGTTCCCGGCGCCCCGGGCCCCTCTCCAGGTACCTGGACGGTTCGGGATGCCATGGACGGTTCGAGATGCCATGTCCGTGGAAGGTGGCAGGAGTCGGCCGGCATGGCGACCAGCCGCGGCCGCCCCGCCGTATCCCGATCATCGACCGTTTCGTTCCACGGAGGGCGTATCATGATCTTAGTTGTCGCGCGCGGCGGCCCGTCCTCCGCACGGCCGGCCTCTTCCCGGCCGGCATCCGGCCAGCCCAGCGCCCGGCCCGGGCCCGCGGCCACCGACCTGCCACCGTCTCCCAGCCCGACACCGTCTCCCGGCCCGACACCGACGCCCGGCCCGACACCGACGCCCGGCCCGGACGTCCCGCAGCCCGGCCCAGGGCCCGCCCCGCCAGACCCTGGGCCCGATCTGCCCGGTCCGGACCCTGGGCCCGATCTGCCCGGTCCGGACCCTGGGCCCGATCTGCCCGGTCCCGGTCCCGGTCCTGACCTCCCACCGCCCGGCCCCGGCATCCTCCCGCCGGAGCAGTGGCCCGCCTCCCGGCACGGACCGGGGCGGCCGTAACGCGGGAAGCGCCCGAGAAACACGATCAACAACAGGAGCACGAAGATGTCGATGCAGCGCGGCAGCACCAAGCACGGCCCCGCCAAGGACGACAACCTCGCCCATGAGGTGTACGGGATCGTGCGGGCGCGACGGGACACGCGCACCGAGGAATGGCGCTCCGCGGAACCTCCCGGCGAGGATCAGCCCCAGGTGGCGGTGATCCCGGAACGGCCGGAGAACAAGGCCGCCACCAGCACGGACACCGCCGCGGCGGTCGAGGCCCGCTCCGAGCTCGCCCGGTGGTTCGACCGCCACGACTTCCCCGCCCGAGCCGCCCAGCTCGCCTACACGCTGCGTGTCCGTAACGCTCCGGAACAGCTCGTCGAGAGACTTGCCGCCCGCCCCAAGCGGGAACAGTACGACTCGTTCGGTGATCTGTGGCGGGCCCTGCACGGCGGCGCGGACGTCGAGACCGTGCGCTTCTGATCCCAGCGCTGATCCCAGCGCTTCTAAGGATCCCGCCGATGCCTCCCTTCGACTCTCGGGCCTCGGGCCTCGGCGCCCGCATGGGTCTCGGGCGCCGGGCCGGAGCTCCCGCCAGGTCGGCGCCCGCGGGTCGGCTCCGGCCGCTGGCCCGGGGCTCCGGACGAACGCGGCCTACCGCGCGGAACGGCCCCGCACGCTCCCGACGATCTCTCAGCCCCTCAGGCGATCTCTCAGCCCCTCAGTGGAGCCCCTCAGCGGACGATCGAGCCGGCCGGCGCGTGGCCGGACAGCCGGGACAGATAACGATGGCACGCGACCGCGCGCTCGGCATCCTGTTCCAGGACGGCCCGGAAGAAGCTGGCTATCTCCGGCTGTCCCTCCGCATCCGCATCACGGATGAACTGTTCGTATTCACGGCTCCCCTTGAGGGCGTGATACTGCACCGAGATCAGGTCGTGGACGACGTCACTGAATCCTGTTCCACCAGTCGCCATCGTCAGCCTTCTTCCTGCGTCGGTCGTATATTTTCCCGGTAGCACTTTCCTGGTGTCGGCCTCCGCCGCCGGACGCCACGACCGGTGGCGCCGGTGGATGCCGATGAGCACCGGTGACGCCGATGAGCACCGATGACGCTGGCCGGTGCCGGGCCGCCGCAGCGCGATGCGGCCGACCCTGTCTTCTTCGGCAGCCGTCAGGGAGGCCAAACGTGGGCCGGTGCCGAATACCGGCCACGAACAGAAACAGGACGAGGACAGAACGTGCGGAACGGTTGACGGGCGATCCGGCCCGGAGACGCCCCGGAGACGCCCCGCACGCAGCGCCGGCCCGGCGGAAACGCCCGGCACACGACACGGTGGATACATCCGGCCATAACGCCCCTGACCCACGCGCCGCGGCCAGGAACAGGAATTCGATACTGTCTCCTGGAGAAGGCGAACCACACCGGAAACACGGATCTCGGGAAGGGTGGCCGTGGCAGCGCTGTGCGGAGTCGAACTTGAGCATCCGCTGATGAACGCCGCGGGCACGTGCAAGAGCCTGGACGAGGTGAGCGTGCTCGCCCGCAGCGCCGTGTCCGCCGTCGTCGTCGGCTCCATCACCCTGCGGCCGCGCACCGGGAACGGCGGCAACGTCTACTACCCCGGGGATTTCTTCTCGCTCAACGCGCTCGGCCTGCCCAATCCGGGGCTTGCGTACTACCGTGAGCACCTGCCCGCCATGATCTCGATGGCGCATGCCGCCGGTAAACCACTCGTCGTGAGCATCGCCGGATTCAGCGAGGCCGAGTACGCCGTCGTCGCCCATGACGTGGCGCTCGCCGGCGTCGACATCATCGAGCTCAACCTGGCCTGCCCGAACGTCTGGGACGACGGCCGGCAGAAACGCATCGCGTGTTTCGACAACGACCGGACCGAGGCGATCTGCGCCCAGGTGAGCCAGGCGCTCACCACGGCCGCGGCCACCTCCACCGCCGCCGGCGACAGTGCGGATCGACAACCACCGCCCTTCGGCATAAAGATCTCCCCGTTCTCGGACCCGGCCGGGCTGGCCGCACTGGCCGGCCTGGTGGCGAGGCTGTCCGGCACACCGCAAGGCCCGCGGTTCGTCTGCGCGGTCAACACCTTCCCGAACGCCTTCGTCCTGGACGAGGCGAACCGGCCGGTGATCGACGTCGAACTGGCCGGGCTCGCGGGTGCCGCGCTGCGGCCCGTGGCGCTCGGCCAGGTACGCCAGCTGCGGCGGCTGCTGCCGGAGACGGTCGAGCTGATCGGCGCGGGCGGGGTGTCCCGCGGCCGCGACATCGCCGACTTCCTGTGCGCCGGCGCGACGGCGGTACAGGCCGCCACCGCCTTCTGGAACCGTAACGGCGACGCCGGCGTCTTCGGCGACATCCTCACCGACTACGTCGATCTGTTCTGAGAAGCCGATCCGCTCCAGACGAAATGCCGCCGGCCGGACCAAGGTGTCGGGCCCCACCGGGGCACGGTCCTGACAGATACGGGACCATCACGGATGATGCTGGCGGTCCAACAAACTACCGCTGGTAGCGGTCTAGGCTGTTCACGCCGTCCGTCGGCTGAGTAGGGACGGCCGTGGTGCCGTACCGCGCGAGGACAACACCGGGCTGGCCACTCATGATCCACTCATCGAAGCGGCGGGCGCGCTCAACCAGGAGCGGGTGATCACCGCCAATACGGAGCTGGAAACGGTGGAAACGGGAAATGTTGCTCGCGCTGGCAAGGTCATCGAGGTGACGCGCCTGCTCGAGGAAGGCGGTGGTGTCCATCTGGTCGGTCTGGACACCACCGGCGATCTTCATCATCATCCCGACACAGGCGTGCAGGTCCTGGGTGGTCAGCATCGCGGCGCGGTCGGCGGTGAACTCGGAAGCCCGGTCGTAGCTCTTGAGCGCCGCGCGGACACCTACCCCGACGATGGCCGTCATCGGGTTCGTGCGTCGCAGCCCCGCAGTCGCCGCGCCGGTGAAAACCCGCGCCATCGTCTTGTGGAGGACGTGCCCGCACTTGATGTGCCCGGCCTCGTGGGCGATGACGGCGAGGAGCTCGTCCTCGGACATGGTGTCGACCAGTTCGGTGAACAGCACGATGTAGGGATTGTTGTGCCCCGACGTGTAGGCGTTCGTAGGCCCCTTGCGGACGTAGAGTTCGGGTTCCGGAATGTCGAGGACCGCGCAGGTCTCGCGGAGCAGGCCGTGGACGCGGGGCAGCTGGCGGGGCCCGACCCGCACCCCCGACGCGGTGAGCTCGATGTACTCCTTACGCTCCCAGCCCCACTCGATGAACTTCGCGACCGCCTTGTCGAACCCCGGCACGCGCTTGAGGCTCTGGGCGGCCTGCCGGTCGAGCGGATGGCGAAAAACGTCCGCATCCAGCCCGGTCAGGCGGACGCGTGCTTTCCCACCGCGACCGGCTGACAGCGCGCGAGCCGCGTCGGCTGATTGCGCAAGCATGTCCGGCTTATCCATTGCTCCCCCGTTTTTGTTGTGTCGCGGAGCCGACGGGATCCCAACGGCTACAGGCGGCTCACAAACCGTTGAACGAGGCCCGCGCTGTTACGTCGTCATACCGTGCGACAAGTGTGGCGCCTGAAGGCTACCGGACTGTAGATATATTCGGCGATACTTCGTCCAAGTCCAGCTTGTCATCTATTTGTCGTCCTTCGCGTACGGTCGGCGAGCGCCTGGACGCCCGCACGGCTGGACGCCGGGCCCCGGCGGCTGAACCCGGCGGCGGGCGTGGTGCGGGTCCTCAGGCAACCGGCTGTGCTGGAGCCGCCGGTGCGCGCAACGGCGCGGCCAGGGCTGGACGTTCGCCCCGGGCCGCGACGACGGCCGCAGACAGCACAACCTGCTCGTCGACTGGCCGGATCTCCCGGACGACCAGCGCGCCAGGGCCATCGCGACCATCCGTCACCTGCCAGCCCTCCTGGCCGACCACGGCCTACAGATCCTGCGCCTGCGTTGAGACCGGCGCGGACGGCCGGGATGACGGCAGGGATATTGACCGGCGCGGCGGGGCGAGGGAACGTTGATGTATGTCAAATGTAGGTGAGCCGCTGCGGATCGTCGAGGACGAACCGATCTCCTGGCCGGAGCAGGAGCCGCTGGCCCTGCCCGAACCGGCCGAACCGGCTGAACCGGTCGAAACCGAACCCGTGCCGGCAGGCAGGTGAGCGTCATCGGCTGGCGCCAGTGGGCGGTGGACGGCGCTGGCCGGTTACGCCCGGCATGGACGCCGTGGTCACCGTTCCCGGCCGGCCTGTTGTTGTGGCGCCCCGACGGCCTCACCAAGGCGTTCTGCCTGCGCGGTGCGCGGGACGACCTCGGCGGCCAGATGTCTCAGTCGCCCTTGACACCGCATCCGCGGATGCCGGGCGAGGACTGTGTCTGCGGGTTGTACGCATGGCTGTCGGCACACGAACTTGCCGCGGCGGCCACCCCGAGGTGGACGTCGCGGCCGATCGTCGTCGGCGCGGCCCGCCTCGGCGGCCGCATTGTCGTCAGCGAACGCGGGTACCGGGCACAGCTTGGATATCCGGTGGCCGTTGTCGACCCCAACGGGGTCGTGTCCACCGCTTATCCGGTGGCTCGTTACCGTACCTGGGACGCTCTCGTAGCCGAATGGGATCAGCCGGTGAAATGATCGTTGCGGACGGCAACGAAAGCCTGGTCGGTGACCGGCCCCCAGACCCCGTCCACCCCCACTCCGAGGATGGACTGGATCGTCCGTACCGTCACGACATATGCCGCCTGCGACAGGGGGCCCCAGGCGCCGTCGACGGCCGCACCGACCGCGGCCTGCTGGGCCCTGGTATGCCGGTTGGCCCGGACCTCGGCGAGCGCCGCGTCGGTGACCGGGCCCCAGGTCCCGTCCGCGACCACGTGCACCGCATGCTGCAGAGCCACCACTTTGGGCTGCACAGGCGACGTCGGGCCTCCCGCGATCTGCGCGGCCCTCGCAATGATCTGATGACGCTGGCCGGTGCGGATACCACCCGGGCAACCCGGATGATTGCCCCAGGCCGCCCTTCCTGCGCTATGAGTAATCAATCCGGACTGGCCGGGCGTGTCCGTCACGGCCAGCGCCCAGCCAAAAGCACGCACACCGTCGGCGTAAGCCACGGCCACGCTCTCGATCTGCTCCGGGGTCAGCGCCTCGGTGTCGAAACCCTCGGTCTCGATCGAGTCGTATGTGCTGTTTCCCGCCGCCTGCGCCCACGCCCGGACGTCCGAGGGCACGTACTGCTCACGCTGCCCGGCCTTGCCCACCCATAAGTTCGACGATGCCTGCGATTGCGGATCGTTGAACCAGCCGAACTGGGAGCCGTTGCCCTGTGCGACGTGCAGCACGAGGCCGACCGGATGGATCGTGTCGCCAGCGGTGTTGCGGACCGGCCGATACTGGAAGCCCTGAACGATGTGCGCCACGGCCGTATCTTAAACCCGCGGGCCGGAGTGCTATCAACCAGGTTCCCCCGATTCACGCCCACCGAGCCCACGCCGCCGCCCCTTCCGGTTACCCAATACGCGGTACCGTCAATTCATGGACGTGTCCGCTACCGCGGTGCTGGAGGGGCGGTTCCGCGTTCGAGGGCGGTGACCGCGTCGCTGACGGCGAGGACGCGCTGCGCGTTGCGGACGTGCAGGTTCTCGATCATCCGGCCGTTCACCGTGGCGACGCCGCGGCCGGAGGCCAACGCCTCCTCCCAGGCCGCGAGGATGGTCCTGGACTCCTCGACCTGGGCCTCGGTGGGCGCGAACACCCGGTTGCAGGGCTCGACCTGGCCGGGATGGATCAGTGTCTTGCCGTCGAAGCCCAGCTGCCGGCCCTGGACGCACTCCGCCTCGAAGCCGTCGAGGTCACGGATGTTGTTGAACACCCCGTCCAGGATGGCGATACCGGCGGCCCGGGCGGCGAGCAGGCACAGCCCG
>NZ_CAKKTL010000006.1:24674-26594 GCF_920664355.1 Protofrankia sp. CiP1_Cm_nod2 | reverse complement strand
AGCCCGGTCAGCAGCGGCGCCCGGCCCGGCACGTGCTCGGCGTGCAGCTCGTTGGCCAGGTCGTTCGTGCCCATGACGAAGACGGCGAGGCGCTGCGAGGAGCGCGCGATCTCCTCGATGCGCAGCATCGCGACCGGGGTCTCGACCATCGCCCAGATCCGGGTGTGATCCGGCGCGCCGGCGGCCTCCAGGCCCTTCTCGACCGCGTGCACGTCCCGCGCGGAGCCGACCTTCGGCACGACCACCGCGTCCGGGCCGGCCTGGGCCGCCGCGCGCAGGTCGTCGGCGTGCCAGCGGGTGTCCAGCGCGTTGACCCGGATGGTCACCTCGCGCCCGCCATAGGCCCCGTCCGCGACCTTCGCGCCGGCCCGCTCCCGGGCGGCGTCCTTGGCGTCCGGGGCGACAGCGTCCTCAAGGTCGAGGATGAGCGCGTCCGCGGGGATTCCCCTGGCCTTCTCCAGCGCCCGCTCGTTCGCGGCCGGCATGTACAGGACCGACCGGCGCGGACGGTAGGCCGCCGAGTCTGCCGAGCCAGCCGTCAGGTCGCCGTTCACGCCGCTCATCGGGCCGCCACCTGCCCGGTGGCGTCGGCCGCGGCGGTGCCGGCGAAGCCGTATGCCTCGGCCAGCCGTGGGTCGCGCGCGGCAAGGGTCCGGGCCAGGTCCAGGACCACCCTGCACTGCTTGACCGAGGCATCGTCCTGCATCTTCCCGTCGACCATCACCGCTCCGGTCCCGTCCCCCATCGTCTCGATGACCTGCCGGGCCCAGGCGACCTCGGCCGGCTCCGGGCTGAAGACCCGCTTCGCGATGTCGATCTGCACCGGATGCAGGCTCCACGCGCCGACGCAGCCGAGCAGGAAGGCGTTGCGGAACTGGTCCTCGCAGGCCACGACGTCCTTGATGTCACCGAACGGCCCGTAGTACGGCAGGATGCCGTTCGCCACGCAGGCGTCCACCATCCGGGCGAGGGTGTAGTGCCACAGGTCCTGCTGGTAGCTCGGGCGCGGCGCGTCCGGGTCGGCCGGGGACGGGTCGGCCCGGACGAGATATCCGGGGTGGCCGCCGCCGACCCGGGTCGTCTTCATCCGCCGGTCGGCGGCGAGGTCCGCGGGCCCGAGCGACAGGCCCTGCATGCGGGGGCTCGCCGCGCCGATCTCCTCGACGTTGGCGACGCCGCGCGCGGTCTCCAGGATCGCGTGGACGAGCAGCGGGCGGGCCAGCCCCGCCTTCGCCTCGAGCTGGGCGAGCAGCCGGTCGACATAGTGGATGTCCTCCGGGCCCTCGACCTTGGGCACCATGATGACGTCCAGCTTGTGGCCGATCGCCGGGACGAGGGTCAGCAGGTCGTCGAGGCCCCACGGCGAGTCGAGGCTGTTCACCCGCGTCCACAGCTGGGTCTCGCCGAACTCCGTCGCCGCGGCGAGCTTCACCAGCCCCTCACGGGCTTCGATCTTGCTGTCGGCCCGGACGCCGTCCTCGAGGTTGCCCAGGACCACGTCGATGCGGGGCAGGATGTCCGGGACCTTCGAGGCCATCTTCGCGTTGCTCGGGTCGAAGAAATGGATCACACGGGAGGGGGCCCGTGGGAGCTCTCGCAGGGGCGCCGGCGCTCCCACCGCGAGCGGGGCGAAGAAGTCCCTCGGGTTACGAGGCATCTGGCTTGTCTCCCGTCGGCTGCTTGTCTCCCGTTGGCGTAGCCGGCCCGGCCACGCGGGCAGCTTGGTCAGTATCCCGGCAGCGGCTCCCACAAGCATCTTGTCCGTGGCACCCGCGATGATCTACCGGTCATGGGAGGCATGGGACGCAGCCGACACACCGCGCGCGGCATACGGAGCGTGCTCACGGGCCACCTCTGATGATCGACTCATGGTGGCGCGGCCGTCCGGTGGCACGACTTCGGGCGCCCAGCGGCTCCGGA
>NZ_CAKKTL010000006.1:21698-24527 GCF_920664355.1 Protofrankia sp. CiP1_Cm_nod2 | reverse complement strand
AGTAGCTGCCGGATGCTCAGTAACGCGACTCCGAGGCGGTGACGACCACCATGGACGGGGCCCACCAGTAGCTGCAGTCCGGCGGTGGCCGCAGCCCGTCCACGACCCGCATGCGGATGGTCCGGAAATAGTGCAGGAGGGACCGCTGGTGGCGCCGGGAGAGAGAGTCGATCTCGTTCGAGTAATAGGTGAACGAACCGCCCTCGGTAAGATGTCCGGCAGCCGCCGGGAAGAAGTGCTCAGCATAGGTCGAGCCACCCAGGAAATGGGACGCGAACTCGTTCTCGTCCAGTGGGTAGGTGTCGAAGAAGATACCGTCGAACCGCCCGAGGGAGTCGATGACTTCCTGCCATCTGCCGAACACGATCTCCGTGTTCTCGTGGCCGGGCTCGCGGCTCCACGCCACGGCCGTCTCGAACACCTGCGGATTCGCCTCCACGATCGTGTGGCGCGCGGGCCGGTACTCCTGGATGTAGCCGGCGGAGATGCCCAGGCCGAAACCGATCTCCAGGACCGAGCGGCCGGAGCCGGCAACCTGGTCGGCCATGGCCTTCATCAGCGGCTTCTCCCAGGTCTGCATGACCTGCTGGCCGGAGACGAGCAACGAACCGTCGACAATCGTGGGGGCCGCGGAGTCGACCGGCTCCACGATATCCGGCCGGGGGGCGCCGGAAACCATGTTCTCGGCTGCCGCGTCCAGCGCCGTCAGATCGGATACAAGCTCGTCGAGAGCCCGCCCGAGCAACCAGTCCCGCGGCTGCTCCGACAATGGCGCGAGCAGCGATTTCGATATCTCGGAGAGTGATGCGTCGAACTTGTCGGTGTGCCTGAGCACATTGACCTCCCGGTACCGGCGGAGCGGATGACGGTGGCCATCAATGTAGCGCAGGAACCAGCGGTGAGAAGCTGCCGTGGGGAGGTCTTCTGAGCGCGGCACCGACGTGTTCCGCCGGACGCTCGGCTCCGGATGCCGCAGGTGTGGCCACCTGGAGCCCGACGGCGACGGCGGCGGCATACGGTCGCTGCTCGGGTGCGGTGCCCGGAAAGCACACGACGTCCCGGCCGGGCATTCCACGGCCGGCCGCCCGGCGTCCGCCGGCGAAAAACCAGATGAGAACCGAGCGCGCCCGACCTATGGTCCACGGTATGCCACTGCCTCGTACGGAGACCCTGGCCACGGCCGCCAGGCCCGGGGATCAGCCAGGCGAATCCGCGATATCAGTACGAAATGTGGTGAAAAGGTACGGGGAGGTGGCCGCGGTCGACGGTCTCGACCTCGACGTCCCCGTCGGCGTGTGCCTGGGCCTGCTCGGGCCCAACGGTGCCGGCAAGTCCACCACGATGCGGATGCTGACCGCCCAGTCGATCGCCGACACCGGCCGGATCAGTGTCCTCGGGTACGACGTGCCGCGCGCGTCGAAGCAGGCCAGAGCGGTGATGGGGGTGGTACCGCAGGAGGACAACCTCGACGGCGAGCTGACCGCCCGGCAGAACCTCGCCGTGTTCGCCCGGCTGTACCGGGTACCCGCTCGCAGGCGCCGGGCCGCGGTCGAGCAGGCCCTCACGCTGGCGCGGTTGAGCGACCGGGCCGACACGGTGACCGACGACCTCTCCGGCGGCATGCGGCGGCGGCTGCTGGTCGCCAGGGCACTGGTGCACCGGCCCCGGCTCGTCCTGCTCGACGAGCCCACCGTCGGGCTCGACCCGCAGGTCCGCCAGGAGCTGTGGAGCCTGATCGCCGGGCTCGGCGCGGACGGCGTGACCGTACTGATGTCGACCCACTACATCGAGGAGGCGGAGCGGCTCGCCCAGGACGTCGCCATCATGTCGCGCGGCCGGGTGATCGCACGGGACACGCCCGCCCGTCTCATCGACGCGCATGCCGGGCGGACCGCGGCGGAGTACTACGGCCCGCCGCCGAAGCTGGCCGAGATCGCGGCGCGGGCGGAGGCCGCAGGCTTCACCACCCGCCGGACCGGGCCGTCCGTGTCCGTGCTGCGCGCCGAGAACATGCCCACCGAGCTGGACGACCGGCTCGGAGCCGGGATCCGGCGCGCGGCGACGCTGGAGGACGTGTTCGTCGCCCTCACCGGGGAGCGGGTCGAATGAGTACCACGGACGAGGCCAGAACGGCTACAGACGGGGCAGGGGCGGACGCAACGGCCCAGACGGGCGGGACGCGCGGGACGGGCGGGACGCGCCGGCTGCGGCGGGTCGAACCGGCCGCCCTGGCGGGAGTGATCACGCACGACATCACCCTGTTCCGGCGCTACTGGCTGTCCACCAGTTTCTCCGCCGTGGTGGAGCCGACGATCTATCTGCTGGCCTTCGGCTGGGGGTTCGGCTCGCTGGTGTCCGTGGTGGCCGGCTACCGGTACGTGGAGTTCCTCGGCACCGGCGTGGTGGCGAGCTCGGTGCTGTTCGCCTCGGCCTTCGCCAGCATGTTCCAGACGTTCATCCGGCGGACCTACCAGAAGCTCTACGGAGCCGTCCTGGCCGCTCCCGTCGACATACCCGAGATCGTCCTTGGGGAGGCGCTGTGGACCGCGGCCAAGGCGGGGGTCTACGGCTGCGCGCCGCTGCTGGTGGCGATCGCGTTCGGCCTGGATCCGACGCCCGGAATGCTCGTGATCCCGTTCGTCGGGTTCCTCACCGGGTTCGGCTTCAGCCTGTTCGGGATATGGACGTCCGCGCTGGTGCCGTCCGTCGACAGCTTCAGTTACATCATCTCAGGGGTGCTGACGCCGCTGTTCCTTGTCGCGGGCACGTTCTTCCCGGTGAGCGAGCTACCGGGCTGGGCGCGGGCACTGAGCTGGGCCAACCCGCTCT
>NZ_CAKKTL010000006.1:12001-21369 GCF_920664355.1 Protofrankia sp. CiP1_Cm_nod2 | reverse complement strand
ACCACTGCGTGGAGCTGGTGCGCGACGCGGCATTCGGGTTCGCCCCGCTCACCGACCTCGGGCACCTGGGGGCGCTGGGGGTGTTCGCGTGGATCATGTGGCTGCTCGCGGTCCGCTCCATGCGCCGCCGGCTCATCGACTAGGCACGCGCGCCGGACGGCCGGCAGCGACAGCAATATCGACATTCACATAAAGAAATCAAACGGATACTCCACGTCATTGGCATTCCTGGAGCCGGACGGGGGAGGAATTCGCTTGCCGTTCACGGAACGTATCCCTGGTAATGTGCGGCCCCTATGAAAAGACCACTGTGGTCTTGGCTGCGGAAACCCGGCGCGCCCGCTCTCCTGCTCGCCGCGCTGACCGGCTGGATCTTCCTGTGGGCGCTGACAAACCCGCTGGGAACCGCGCCGGACGAGCCGAGCCACTACGCGAAAGCGGTGGCCGCCGGGCGCGGGCAGGTACTCGGCGAGCCCGTCCCGCTCGCCAGGCTGCGCTCCTTCGGGGTGTTCAGCGAGGATTCACTGCGCCAGGTCCGCAACGCCTATCGCGGCTTCGAGCTGCCAGCCCAGCTGCGGATCACGACCAGCCCGCCCTGCACCGCCCTGGACCCGGAGGTGTCCGCGGCCTGCCTGCGCCAGGCCACCGCCGTCCCGCCCGGCCGGGCCGAAAGCATCGTGGGCGCGTATCCGCCGCTGATGTACCTCTCCGAAGGAGCGCTCACGCGGGCGGCCTGGTCGGTCCGCTCCGGCTACGTGTTCGCCCGGTTCGGTTCGGCGCTCGTCTCGGCGGCGCTGCTGGCCGCCGCCACCTGGCTCCTGCTGGGGGGCCAGGGGCGGCCTGGCCGGCGTCCCCTGGCGCTGGCCGGGATCGCGGCCGCGGTCACCCCGATGGTGGTCTTTCTCGGCTCCCAGGCCGGCGCCAGCGGTACCGAGCTCACCGGCGCACTGGCCTGTGCCGCGGCTGCGCTGCGGCTGTCCCGGGCCGAACAGCCCTCGGCCCGGGCCTGGTGGGTCGCGGGCATCGCCATGGCCGTGACGGCGCTCAGCCGTCCCATGGCACCGCTGTGGATCGTGCTCGCGGCCGCCCTCGGGGCCGGCCGTCTCTCCCCGCGCACGGCATGGCACCGCCTACGCGAGGGCGGCCGGCCGGCGACCGCCGCGGCGGCGACCGTCATGCTGGGGCTTGCCGGGTCGGTGCTCTGGACGCAGGCGCTGTCGCTGCGTACCCCCGTCCTGTGGGGGCGGCTGGGCCACGGGCTGGTGCTCGCCGCCGAGACCGCCGCCGAGTCGGCGCGTCAGACGGTCGGGGTCTTCGGCTGGCAGTCCGTCCCGCTGCCGACGGCCCTGTACGGGCTGTGGGCCCTGCTGGCCGGCGGGCTGTTCCTCGCGGCGTTCGCGGTCGGCCGGCGGCGGGACCGCGCGCTGCTGGCCGGGGGCCTGCTGGTGGTCGTCGTCCTGTACGAGCTGCTCGCCGCGGCGGTGTTCATCCAGAACGGGTTCGGTATGCAGGGCCGGTACATCCTGCCGGCGCTGGTGATGCTGCCGCTGCTGTCCGTGGAGGTGCTGGCTGACAGGCTGCCTGCGCACCTGCGCGCCCGCGCCGCCACGGCCGCCGCGGGCGTCATCGCGGTGAGCGGGGCCGGCCAGTTCGCCGCGTGGCTGACCAACAGCCACCGGTACGCGGTCGGCCCGGACGGGCCACTGTGGTTCTTCCTGCCGCAGCCGGCATGGTCGCCACCGGGCGGCTGGACGCCGTGGACAGCCCTCGCCTGCATACCCATGATCGTCACTTTTGCTGCGGCCCGGGCCGCCCACCGGGATGCCCTGGCCGCAGCCGGGGCCACTCCCGCAGCCGGGCCCGGCCACGGCCCGCGGCCCGGCTCCGGCCGTCCCGGCCCCGGCCCCGATTCCTTCCGGCGGGACCACATACCGCTGCGGACGCGGCCCACGCGCCCTACGCGCCCTACGCGCCGGTGAAGGCGAGCGTGACCTCCCGGGCGCCGCCGGCGTGCACCTGGACCCGCTGGCCGTAACCGGTATAGGTGAGCGTTGTCTGTCCGTCGGCGACGTTCTGTTGCTGGAACGTGTAACCGGCGGAAGGCATCGACTGCCGGTAGTACCGGATGGCGTCGTCAGCGGTCACACCACTGAGCGCGACCGTCGTCGCCGTCGCCTCGGCGCTGACCAGCCGGGGAACCGCATCCTTCGGGAACGGGAAGTGCCTGGGGACAAGCGTCCCCCGCAGCGCCCCGACACCGGTCGTCACGGCGGGGGCAGGCGGCGCGGACGCCGCCGCCGTCTGGCTCGGCAGCACCAGGTCGGTCGGCAGGCCGGCCGGCGGCGCGCCCGCGCCCGCACCAGCCCCGACATCGGTCACCGCGGTCGCCGGCACATCCGGGACGGTGGCGGGCGCGTCATCGGAGGCAGCCCCGCCGCACCCGGCGAGCAGCAGCGCCACGCCCATGGCACCGGCCACCGCTGCCCGGCGGCGCGGCAGCATTCCGGCCCGGCCCATTGACACCTCCAGTCACAGCAAGAACGGCAGTAATGACGAATGGTCACCATTGTGCGGCAGCGGCATCAGAGGTCACCGCGGTGACCACGGCGGTCGGGCCGCCGGCACCGGTTCACCGACCACTAAAGCACCACCCCACCGCCGCGCCGCCACCCGGGGACACCTGGTGGGCTTCCCGGCCGGGCCTGCTGGCCCGGCTTTCCGGCCGGCGGCCTCGGAGCACCTGACGGCCCGGCGACGCCACGGGCACCGGCCCCCGGCCCAAGTGGCATGCTGCACTGGGAGAACGCGGTACGAAAACATCACGGAGGGGGCGACGTGGCTGCCGCTCCAGAGGTGAACCGCCTGGTGGCCGGCCGGTACCGGCTCATCGAACGGCTCGGCGCCGGCGGAATGGGCACGGTCTGGCGCGCCTTCGACGAAGTGCTGCTGACCGATGCCGCGCTCAAGGAGATCGACCTCGAGGACGGCCTCGACCTGTCCGAGCGCGCCGACCGGGTCGAGCGGGCGCTGCGGGAGGCCCGGCACGCCGCGAGACTGCGCAGCCACCCGCACGTGGTGACCATCCTCGACGTCGTCGTCGAGAACGGCCTGCCATGGATCGTGATGGAGCTCGTGCCGTCCCAGTCGCTGCTCCAACTGGTCCGCGGCCATGGACCGTTACCGGTCGCCGAGGTCGCCCGCGTCGGGGTCGCGATCAGCGATGCCCTGGATGCCGCCCACGCCTTCGGCATCCTGCACCGGGACGTGAAGCCCTCGAACGTACTGATCGGCACGGACGGCCGGGTGGTGCTGACGGACTTCGGCATCGCCACCCGGGACAGCGACTCCGCCCTCACCGTCACCGGGGTGCTCGGCACGCCCTCGTACATGTCGCCGGAACGGCTCAACGGTGAGCCCGCCACCCCGGAGGCCGACCTGTTCGGCCTCGGCGCGACCCTCTATTTCGCGGTGGAGGGCAGGCCACCGTTCTACCGGGAGACCTTCGCGGCGATGGTGGCGGCGATCCTGTTCCAGCCGCCGACGCCGACCAGGCTCGCCGGCCCGCTGGTCGATGTCCTGACCAGCCTGCTTGAGAAGGACCCGCGCGTGCGCATGTCCGCGCGGCAGGCACGCCAGCTGCTGGCGGACATCGCCGCGGCACGGCCGGGCGGCACGCCGCCCACCCCGGCGCGGACCGGGACATCGACAGGGACATCGACAGGGACGCAGAACGGCGGGCACTCAAGGATCGTCCGCCGTGACGACGTCGGCACCCGCTACTCCTTCGGCACCATCCCCGACAGCGGCAGCACCGTTGTCGGCAGCGGCGGCACCGTCGTTGACGAGAGTGGCAGCGGTTCCTCCGGAGGCAGCGGTTCCTCCGGAGGCAGCGGCACCGCCGCTGTGGACGGGGCGGACCGCCCACGGCCGAAGGACGCCGGTCCCGCCGGCGCCGACGACGACCGCGCCGCTGACGCCAACGGCCCCACCGGGACCAGCGAGCCCGGCGCGCTCGCGCCGCCGTCCAACCTCACCGCCAGGGAGGACAACGGCGCGGTGCTCCTGCGGTGGACCCCGCCGCACTCGTCAGGGCCGGTCGCCTTCCGCGTCCTGCGGGTGGTCGCCGACCCGAGCGCGCCGGGCGGGCGGTTCGAGCGCAGCCTGGGCACGACCGGCTCGACCGAGCTGTCCGACGCGGGCGTGCCCCGGGGAGTGACGGTCTGGCACGAGGTGATGTCGACGGCTGGCGGCAGACGGTCGAAACCGGTCCGCACCCCACCGCTGGTGATCGTCCCGGAGGTCACCAACCTGCGCGCCCACATGGACGGCGATGGTGTGGCCCTGTCCTGGCAGCTCGACGCGGGCTACGACGACGTGCTGATCGAGCGGGCCTTCGACGAGTCCTCGCCGTTCCGGGGGGCCGCCCGCCGCCTGCGCTCCACCGGCGGACGCCATGTCGACCGCGACGTGCAGACCGGGGCGACCTACCGGTACCGGGTGCGGGTGTCCTACCCGGATCCCTTCGGCGCGCTGGCCCACACCAACGGGGTCGATGTGGTCGTGACCGTGGTCAGGCGGCCCCGGCCCGTCCTGGACCTCGAGGTGGACGACAGCGGCGGGACGACGGTCCTGCGGTGGACGACGGTGCCCGGCGCGCTGGTCCGGGTCTATGCCACCGAGGCACCGGCGGATTCGCCCGGCCCGGCGGCCGGAGCCGGACCGGGAACCAGCACGGGAGCCGGGGCCGGGGGTGAGGCCGAGGCATCCGTGCGGGAGATCCCCGGCGGTGGCCCGGCGGGCCACGAGCACGGCCCGCGGCCGGTGGCGGAGCCGGAACCGTTCGGCCCTGTTGATCACGAGCTGTCCACCGCCTCCCTGCGGGGACGGGAACGCCTGGTCGGCTCCAGCCGGCGTGGACGCCTGGTCGACACCGCGGCACCCGGCCCGACGGCCGATCCGGCAGCCGATCCGACGGTGTACACACCGATCAGCATCGCCGAGCACAGGGCGGTCGTCGGCCGTTCCATCCGGCACCAGCCGGGGCCGCACATCCGGGCGCTGCGGGCCGTGGACCACGGCAACACGATCACTCTGACGTTCCAGATGCCGCCGGGCATCACCGAGGCCCGCGTGCTGTGGCGGCACGACACCGCCCCCACCGGGCCGGACGACCCGGCCGCCCGGCGCGCGAAGGTCACCAACAGCAGCCTGGAGATCGGAGGCGGCTGGCACCTGCGGGACCCGCGGGACGGGGCCACCTACTACTTCGCCGTGTATCCCCTTGTCCGGGCGGGCGGCGAGGCGCGCGCGGTGCCCAACGGCGCCCACGTGACAGCCCGGGCCGGGACCCGGTCCACCCCGTCGGAATGATCGGCGGGGTGGCGGGCGCCTGACCGGTGCCGCCCGTCCCGGCACCATCAACGCCGGCCCACTACCGGCGGGTGACCGTGGCAGTGATTTCCCGGTTACCGGCACCGGGTAGTGGTCCGAAGGACACCTGGTTGTTGCAGTTTCCGGTCCCCAACCCGCCGGTCACGGGCGGCCGGGACAGTTTGGGGACAGATTCCGGACCATTCCCGGTACAGCTCGATGTCCACCGCCTTTCAACTCGGCCGTCTACCGAGCCACAATCCGTAAACACACACCCTCCCACGAGCAGCCTTTTCACAGCCCGCCAGCCACAACGACGAACGTCGATCATCGGGCCGTTCAATCCATCACGAATATCATCTGTGCCTATCCCGAAGCCGGCTGGCGGGCCGCCCGGACCATGGCCGGACGGTCGGCCGGTGATCGACCATTGATCCGGTTCGAGCCCCTTCCCCACGACCCCTATACCCCTGTTCCAGGCGTGCTTAATAGCCCGGGTACAGTTGTCCCGCCCAGGGGGAAAGAGCCGCGGCCACGGTCTTCACCGTGGGTCGAGGTGTAAGCCGGCACGCGGAACGCCGAACCAGAACGCTCGCCCCGACAAGGCGTCAGGACACTGCGTCGAAGGAGAGGATCGGATGCTCCAGAACTGGCCAATCCGCTCCAAGTTGGTAGCCATTCTCATCCTCCCGCTGGTGGCGTTGACCGTTTTTAGCGCCCTCCAGGTGCGCGCCGACCTTGCGAGCGTCGACGCAAGCAGCCGGGTCCGGGACCTCGCAGCCTTCTCAACCAAAGTCAACGATCTTATTGACGCCCTCCAGCAGGAACGCTATGCCTCGTCCGCGGTCGTGGGCAGCCAATTCCGCGAGAGCCTCGAGGAGATGCGGGCCAGGCGCGGCCCGACCGACGTCGCCATCACGACCTACCAACAGGATGCGACCAGGCTCCCCGGCAGCGTGACCAGGGACCTACGGCCGGCCATGGACGTCATCCAGCGTCAGCTCGACCAGGTCCCTGACCAGCGGCAGGCGATCGACCAGCGGCAGACCGACCGGGTGAAGAACGCGGAGTTCTTCAACAAAAACATCAACAATCTGCTCGACCTGATCGCCCAGGTGGGAGCCGGTACCGACAACGCCAAACTGATCAACTATGTCGGCGCCCTCACCAGCGTGTCGCGGGCGAGAGAGGCGGCCGCCCAGCAACGCGGCAGCCTCTCGGTGATCCTCTTCCACCAGACCAATGTCGCGGTCATCAAACAGGTGCAGGCGAACGCCGGTGCCGAGGATGCCTGGATCGCGCAGTTCCGTACCATCGCATCCCAGGAAGAACAGGACTTTTACGACAAAACGGTCGGGCCGGTCGCGACCAGCGTCTCCCAGACGCGCGACACCATCGTGTCCGCGACCCAGATGAACCAGCCGATCACCCTCGACGGCCAGCGCGTCCTGGAAGCCATGGCCGACAAGATCTCCAGGTTCCGCCTGGTGGAAAACCTGATCGCGGCCGACCTGACGAAGGAGAGCAATGCGATCGCCTCGCACGCGACCCGCAGCGCCTGGCTGAGCAGCCTCCTCGTCGCGCTGGTCCTGGCCGCGTCGATCGGCATCTCGCTGCTCGTCGCGAGCCCCATGATCCGTCAGCTCCGACGGCTGCGGGGGGCTGCCCTCGAGGTGGCCAACGACAGCCTGCCCAGCGTCGTGGAACGGCTGCACCGCGGCGAGCAGGTCCAGGTCGAGACCGAGGTGTTCCCCGTCCGGATCGGGACGAGGGACGAGATCGGGCAGGTGGGCGAGGCGTTCGGCACCGTCCACCAGGTCGCCGTGCGCACCGCCGTCGAGCAGGCGGCGATGCGCAAGAGCATCGGCGACACCTTCCTCAACCTCGCCCGCCGCAGCCAGGCGCTCATCCACCGTCAGCTGAAGGTCATCGACGCGCTGGAGCGCAAGGAGACCGACCCGGACGAGCTGGCCGAGCTGTTCCGGCTCGACCACCTGGCGACCCGCATGCGCCGTCACGCCGAGGACCTGATCGTGCTCTCCGGATCGAAGCCCGCCCGTGGCTGGCGGCGGCCAGTCCCGATCAAGGACGTCGTGCGTGGCGCGGTCGCCGAGGTCGAGGACTACACCCGGGTGAAGGTGCTGCCGATCGCCGGTTCCGCCATCGGCGGGCACGCCGTCGGTGACGTGATCCACATGCTCGCGGAGCTGATCGAGAACGCCACCTCCTTCTCCCCGCCGCACACCCCCGTGCACGTGTCCGGGCATCAGGTCTCCAACGGATCCGTGATCGAGGTCGAGGACCGCGGCCTGGGCATGACCGACGAGGAATACACCGAGATCAACGAGCGGCTGAGCAACCCGCCCCCGTTCGACCTGCGTACCAGCGAGCGGCTGGGCCTGTTCGTGGTCGGCCGGCTCGCCCAGCGGCACGACATCCAGGTCCGGCTGCGGCCGTCGCCGTACGGCGGCACCCTGGCCATCGTCCTGGTCCCGAGCGACCTGTTGCGCGAGATCGACGACGCCCCGCAGGAGGCACCGGCCACGGCCAGGCCCGAGCGGGTCAAGGCGCCGGCCCTGGACATACCGCTGGGCGCCTCCCTGGACGCGCCGCTGGACGCTTCCATCGACCTCGGTGACCCGGCCGCGTTCACCGATTCGCTCGCCATCGGCAAGCCGCTCTCACTGCGGGACCCGATCCCCATGGACGATCCGGACCCGCTGAGCGGCCCGATCCCCTTCGCCGGCTCCTTCGACACCAGCGAGCTGCTGTCGATGAGCGCGTCACCGATAGCGCCCACCGGCAACGGCGCCGGCGGTAGCGGTGGTGGCGGCGAGGACTGGCCGCTCATGGACGATCTGCCGGTCTTCCCCACGATCCGTTCAAGCTGGTTCGTCACCGAATCCGACCAGCTCGGCGACGGGGAGATCGACAACGGCGCCGGCGGCAGCGCCGGGAACGACCATCCACGGGAGCGTCCGCGCTCCAACCTGGCGCTCGAGCCCAACGCCTGGGCCGAGCAGCCCTCGGGCATCCCCGCCCCACCGCCGCCTGCCTCCGCCCGCTGGGACGACGCGCCCAGCGCGTCCTCCGGCTGGCCGCAGCCAGAGGACCGGTGGGCCGAGCCGCTGGACGCGCAGCGACAGCCTGCCCTGCCCAGCCGCAGGAGGAGCACCCCCCCGGCGGACCCGTTCCCAGGTGCCGGCTCCGGGTTCTCCCAGGCGTCGGCCGCGCCGGCCGCCCCGCCCGGGCAGCCCAACGAGACGGGACTGCCCAGACGGCAGCGGCGGGCCAGCCTCGCGCCTGAGCTCAGGGGGACACCCACCAACGGCCCCGTGCCGCCGTCGCTCCTCAGCGGAACGCGGTCACCGGACGAGATCCGATCCATGATGTCCTCCTTCCAGACCAACTTCGGCCGAGGTCTGCAGGAGGGACCGAACCCGAACGGTGACGACGCGAAAAGGGTGATGTAATGCGCCACATCGGCCCGGTCGAGAACATGAACTGGCTGCTGAACAACCTCACGCGGAAAGTCCCGGAGGTCACCCATGCCATCGTGTTGTCGGCGGACGGCCTCCTGCTCGCCACCTCGAACGGAATGAACCGGACAACCGCCGACCAGCTGGCCGCGGTCGCCTCGGGCTTCAACAGCCTGGCTCGTGGTGCCGGCCGTTTCTTCGGCGGCGGCAGTGTCCGCCAGACGATCGTCGAGATGGAACAGGGATTTCTTTTCGTCACGGCGGTGGGCGACGGGTCGTGTCTGGCCATTCTCAGCACGCCCGGCGCCGACATCGGTCTGATCGCCTACGAAATGGCGCTGCTGGTCATCCGTGTCGGCGAGTTCCTCACCCCCGAGCTGCGTGCCGAGATGCAGGCCGCGCTGCCTCGCTGACAGCGAGCCGGAATCCTGGCGGCGGCCCGGGTTCCGCTGCTGTGACCCGCGCGAGCTCCCGCCGGAACCCGGCCCGGACGGTCGTCGTCGGGCCGGGTTCCGGCAC